>JABFVX010000085.1 GCA_013362555.1 Mycobacteriaceae bacterium | reverse complement strand
CGGAGCGCCGATCCTGAGTTGGGCGGTGTCGGCGTCGGTGTCGCCGCAGTCGCCCTCGGACCAGGTCGACTTGCTGGTGACCTCGAACGAGGGCCGCGGCTGGCTGCCCGCGGGCCTGTACCTGCCGAGCCGGGCCGCAACGCCGTGGGGTCGCCACCCGGACGAGCACGGCTGGGAGGGCCTGGCCGACCCGGCCCGGATTCTGGTGGCGTACGCTCGTGCGTCCGACGCCCGGCTGTCCGTTCTCGTCAGCTCCGCGCCCCTGGACCCCGAGCTCCAACACCAGTGCGCCGGCGTGGCGTGCGAGGGCCTTGTCGCGCCCGCGCCCGAGTCGGACTTGGGCAGTCGGCATCCCGGCCTACTGGACCGGCTGGCGTTCGCCGCACCGCCGGAAGCAGGCGAATCCGCCATGTCGGTGCCGGATTCCGACGTCGCGGTGCAGTGCCTGACGCTGGCCTGGCGCGGACACCTCCGCGCGAACCAGGCGGGCGCGGGTCACTCGGTCGAGGCGTCGCTGGCGCTGTTGCGATTCCGGATTCTGACCGCTCTGCGGCGCGAACGCGAAGTTCCGCCGCCGTGGTGGGAAGATTTGAGCGCCGCCGACGACCGGCTCGCGCAGGAGCTCGCGCACAGTCGAGCCGCCGGGTCAGGGCGCGTCGAGCGCGCCGTCGTGCGCGCCTTGACAGCGCAGCGGCGCGCCGACGAGCTCGTCCTGCTGCTGCGCGGCGAGCGCACCAGACAGGACTTGCGCGACGCCGTGTACGCCCACTTCCAGCTCGGGTGATGGTGTGCTGTTCGAAGTTCTCGGGACCATGCGGGTGCGCACCGACGGGCAGTCGGTGGAGATATCCGGCAAGCTCCGCCAGCGGCTGCTCGCGGTGCTGCTGTTTCGGGCCAACGCGGGCATTCCCTCCGACACGCTGCGCGACCTATTGTGGGGCGACCACACCGATCCCGCTGGGCCGCAACGGCTTCAGGTGCTGGTGCACCGCTTGCGCGGCCTGCTCGACGATCCGGAGCGACTCTCGTTCGGGCCGGGCGGCTACCGCCTGCGGGTCGCGCCGGACGAGATCGACGCGGACCAGTTCTGCGCGCTGCTCGATCGGGCGGACGCCGTCGCGGGCCACGACCCGGGACAGTGCGTCGAGCTCGTGCGGCAGGCGCTGGGGATGTGGCGGGGGGACCCGTACCACGGCGTCGACATGCCGGATCTCGACGGCGAGGCACAACGCTTGGCTGAGCGCAGGCTCGCCGGCGCCGAGCTGCTCTATGCGAACGAACTGCGGTTGGGCAGAAGCGCCGCCGTCGTCGCCGACCTGTCGGATCTCGTGGACCGAAACCCGCTGCGGGAGCGGCTGCACGGGCTCCTGATGACGGCCCTGTACCAGAGCGGACGCCAGGACGACGCGCTCGCCGCGTACCGCCGGGCCCGGGCCGTGGCCATCGACGAGCTCGGGCTCGAACCCGGCCCGGAGCTGCGCGCGCTGGAGCGGACCATCCTCGCGGGGGAGGCCATTGCACTCGGCCCGGAAACGCAGACCGCGGTGGTGCCCGCCCAATTGCCTCGCAATACAACAGGATTTGTGGGACGCGATCGCGAAGTCGCCATGCTGGACCGGCTGTGCGGGCCTGCCGCCGACGCGCCCGTCGCCATTGTCGCGGGCACCGCGGGCGTCGGCAAAACAGCGCTGGCGCTGTGGTGGGCCCACCGGGCCAGGGTGAATTTCCCTGATGGCCAACTGTTTCTCGACCTGCGCGGCTACGGGCCGGACCGCCCGGTGTCGGCAGCGGCGGGGCTGGCCGAGCTGCTGCGGGCCTTGGGCGTCGCGCCCGACGCACTGCCCGGCGACGTGGCCGCCCGAGCGGCGCTGTTCCGAACCTTGGTGTCGGACCGGCGCATGCTGGTCGTTCTGGACAACGCAGGCAGTGCCGACCAGGTTCGGCCGCTGCTTCCCGGCTCCGCGCACTGCGCGACCGTCGTCACGAGCCGCGACACTCTGCCGGGCCTCGCGGCGCGCGACGGCGCGTGCCGCATCGACCTCGGCCTGATGAGCGCACCCGAGGCAGTGCTGCTGGTGCGGCAGGTGCTCGGCGACCGGTGTGACGAAGACCCGGACGCCACTGCACAGTTCGTCGACCACTGCACCGGCCTGCCGCTGGCGCTTCGCATCGCGACCGAGCGCATCCGCCACAGTCCACGCCACCGGATCCGCGACCTGGTCACCGATCTCGCCGACGAGCAGGCCGTCCTGGACTTGCTCGATCTCGGCGACGACCCGGACGCTTCGGTGCGCGCGGCGTTCAACAGCTCCTACCACCGCCTCGACCCGCCCGCCGCGCGCATGTTCCGGGCACTGGGAATGAACCCGGGCGCCGAGGTCGACCTATACGGCGCAACGGCTCTGGCGGGCAGTGCGACCGTGCGGGCCGCGGTGCGCCTGCTCGACGCCCTGGTACGCGCCAGCTTGGTGGTCGAAACCGCCTACCACCGCTATCGCCTGCACGACCTGCTGTGGCGCTATGCCGCCGAGCTGGCCGAGACTACCGAGCCCGCCGCGGACCGCACCGCGGCGCTGGCCCGGCTGCTCGACTACTACCTGCACGTCGCGTGTCTGGCCGACAATCACCTCGACCCGCTCGAGCAGCCGCCGGCGGTGCGGGGCAGCGTCGTCGCCGCGCCGGTGCTCGCCGATTACGCCGCGGCCCTCGAATGGTTCGACACCGAGCGCCCCAATCTCGTCCGGACCGCGTTGCGCGCCGCCGAGCAGGGGCTGGGCGACTATGTCGCCGACCTGTCCACGGCCCTGTTCGCCTATCTGGACCTGGGCAAGCATCACGACGACGCGCAGGCACTGAACGCCGCGGCGCTCGCGGCGGCAGGCGACGACCCGGTCGCACAAGGCGTGGCGCTGCGTCAGATCGGCCTGCTGAAGACCGGAACCGGGGATACCGCGGACGGGCTGCGCGATGTCGCCGCGGCGCTGGCACTGCACGAGAAGTCGGGCGACCCATTGGCATTGGCGGCGTCGACGGGAATCCTCGGCGCGCTGCACAGCTTCGACGGCGACCCCGTCGCGGCCGCGCGTCACCTGACCCGGTCGGTGGAGCTCTACCGCGCGGCCGACCGTCGCGAACTCGCATATCGCCCTTTGACTTTTCTCGGGCACCTGATGCGGCGCGCGGGGAAGTTCGACGACGCCGCGGCCTGCCTGCACGAGGCGCTCGACATCGCCGACGCCGCGGACCATCCGCTGGGCCGCACCCACGCCCACCGCGGACTCGTCGCGCTCTACCGCGACGCGGGCCGGATCGACGACGCGGTTCGGCACGCCCACGCGGCGGAGGCCGCGGCCCGCATGGGCCGGATCAACTTCCTGCATGGCCTCTCGCTGCACCGGCTCGGCAGCCTGTACCGCCAACTGGGCGACTACGACCAGTCCCTGCGCTTCCACCACGACGCGCAACTGGTGTTCGCGGCCCGCCGCAACGGCAACCTCGAAGCGATGGCCTGCAATGGCGCGGGCGAAACCTACAGCGCCGCCGACCAGCCCGCGGAATCCATGCGCTGCCACCAGGACGCACTCCATCGAGCCGACCCCGGCTCATACCAGGCGCTGCGCGCCGAAGCCGGCCTGGCACGCCTCCGAACTACCTGAACGACCCCGTTGAGTGCGTAGGGCGCAACCCATGGGTCATTCTGGAGGTATGCGCCCATCGCTGGGAAGCGTGCGGCCGGGGCGGGCGCGGGCGCGCGGTAGGCTCGGCGGCGAGGGAGGAGCATTCCATGCGGCTCGATATGGACGACCCCGACGACGTCGTGCTTGCGGCGGGCAACGTCAGCGGCAGCGTGACAACCGAATCCGACAAGGTCATCTCAACTGCCAAAGACCTGACCGTTGACCAAAAACCGGCGTCGGAGTGGGATCGCGCGGGTGACTGGGCGCGTCGGTGGATCCAGAATGCGCTGGCAGAGTCCGCACACGACACCGTCAACACCGCGTACGGGCTGTTCGTCGAGACGATGGTGAGCGCGGGCGAACTGAGCTGGCAAGACGTCGACGCCGGCAAGGCGATCCCGCGCAGCGACCTCGCCTGAGTTGTCACACCGCGGGTTCCGGCGCCCGGGCGTCCGCACCGGTCGGATGGAAGAACCCCTGGAACGTGCCGTCGTGGTCCATGGCCGCGGGGTTCAGGACCACCAACCTGCCGCCCTCCAAGTAGCGCGGGCCCTGCGGCGTCACCACCACCAGGGCGGTGCGATTGGCCCACTGCACAACGTCTCCCGTCGCCAGCTTGCCCGCGTCCACCGGAGCCCACGGGTGCTGTGAGGTCGACTCGGCGACGGTGCCGGCGTACGCGGCTTTCGCGTCACTGCCGTTGTGGTTGTTCATCTCCCGGTGCACTGCGTCGGCCGCGACCGCCGACGCACGAGCCGTCGACCCGTCCGGAAGCGAGATGTCGACGGAGCGGCCCGGAACGGCAGGAGCGGCAGGCGGCCCCGCAATGGCGGGCGCGGTGACATTCGGCGGGTTTCCGGGCTGCGCCGCGGGATCCGCCGGGGCGGGCCACGATGCCGCCGCGTCGTCTTCGGCCGCGGTGCGCCGATGATCGGCCTGATGCGCCCTGTCCTGCTGCTGTGCCGCGGCCATGCTGTTCATCGCCGCCATCGGTCCGAGCAGGGACGCGAGGTCGCCGACCCCGCCGCTCGGAGCGGACGCGGGCGCCGAGACCGGCGCGGCAGCGGACGCCGGAGAGCCGAGCGACTCCAGCACTGAACTGATTGCGTCGTCCTTGGCGTCCTCTGTGGAAGGGGCTGTGGCGTCGGCGTTTTCCTTGCCGGTGTCTGCACCGATGATGTCTTTGTACTGATCGCTGTAGTCGGTCGTGCCGGTGCTCGGGTCGTACACGGGCGAACCCTGGTAGTCGTTGCTCGCGCCGCTGTCTCCGCTGTCTTCGGAATCGCCCCCGTCGTCGCCCCCGCCTTCGTCTTCTGTAGTTTCCTCGTCGTCCTTGGTGTCGTCGTCCTTGGTGTCGTCGTCTTCGGTGTCCTCCTTATCGTCGTCTTCGGTGTCTTCGTCGTCTTTCTTCTCCTCGTCGTCGGCGCCATCATCTTTGTCGCCGAACATTTCGTTGTACCCCTGGACTGCCTTCTTCACCCCGGTAACCGACGTGTCGAGATAGCCGAGCACCGCTTCGTCCTGCTTTCCGTCCTTGATCGACCCCAGTTCCTTCACAGCTTCCGAGAAGCCGTCGACGGCATCCTTGATGCACTTGTAGGTGCCCTTGTGCTCCTTCATCAGCGTCGACACGTCTTTGAAGAAGTCTTTGTCGAGGTCCTCGTAACCGTCTGCCTCCAGCGTGATCTCGGTGAGGGCGTCCTGGTAGTCATCTCCCGATTTACCCGCCAGCGCCGTGATGTCCGCATCCGACAGGAATCCGCCGTCACCGCCCATGTCCGGGAGTTCGGCGTTGCCGCTGCCGATTTGGGTGACCAGATAGCGCACGTGTTGGTTGGCTGCGTCGATTGCCAGTTCGACCGCGGTCGAAGCGCC
>JABFVX010000203.1 GCA_013362555.1 Mycobacteriaceae bacterium | reverse complement strand
ACCCCACACTCCGGGTGGAGGAACTAGTGGTGCGTGCCAATGTTGACCCGCGGCCGGGGGTGGGCCGTGGATATGGGCATGGAGCGGTACGACAACGCGGAACCGGAAGTGGCCGAAGCGCTTCGGCGGGGGGTCGACTGTCTGCTCGCGTCGCAGTCTCCGGAGGGATGGTGGAAGGGGCCGCTGTCGACCTGTGCCCCCGCCGACGCCCAGGATCTGTTCCTGCGCGAAGTCCTCGGCATTCGGGACGAGACCCGGGTGGCGGAGTCGGGGCGGTGGATCCGGTCGCTGCAGCGGGCCGACGGCATGTGGGCCATGTACGAAGGCGGGCCCGGCGAGCTCGCGACGACTGTCGAAGCCTTCGTCGGCCTCCGAATATGCGGCGACACCATGGACGAGCCGCACATGCGGCGGGCCGCGGACCGAATTCGCAACCTGGGCGGCGTCGCGCAGACCCGGGTGGTCACCCGGTTCTGGCTCGCCATGCTGGGGTTGTGGTCGTGGGACGACATTCCGGTGCTGCCGCCGGAGATGATCCTGCTGCCGCGGTGGGCGCCGCTGAACATCTACTCCTGGGCATGCTGGGTGCGCCAGATCATCGTGCCGTTCACCGTGATCGGCCACTTCCGCCCGCAGTGCGACCTCGGATTCACCCTCGGCGACCTCGCCGGCGACATCGCGGCCCGGCCTCGGGCGGCCGGTGCGGTGAGCACGGTGTTCCACGGGCTGGACCGCGTCCTGCACGCGTACGAGCGCGCGCCGGTGAAGCCGCTGCGGGCCACGGCGCTGCGGCGGGCGCAGCGGTGGATTCTGGAGCGCCAGGAGGCCGACGGCAGCTGGGGCGGGATTCAGCCGCCGCATCTGTGCTCGATCATCGCTCTGTGGCTGCTCGGCATGCCGCTGGACCACCCGGTGCTTGCGGCGGCGCTGCGCGGCCTGGACGGCTTCGTGGTGCACGAGGACACGCCGGAAGGCCCGGCCAGGTGGGTCGAGGTGATGCAGGGCCCGGTGTGGGACACCGCGCTGTCCGTGCTTGCGCTCACCGACGCGGGCACGCCGGCCGACCACCCGGCCCTCAAGCGAGCCGCGGACTGGCTGCTGGACCAAGAAGTGCGCACGCTGGGCGACTGGGCGGTGCAGCGGCCCGAATTATCGCCGGGGGCATGGCCGTTCGAGTTCGCGAATGCCCAATACCCCGATCTCGACGACCCCGCGGCCGTCGTCCGGGCGCTGGACCGCGTCGGCGGCGCCGAGGCTGCGGCGCGGCGCGGGGTGGCCTGGAGCGCGGGCATGCAGTCGCGCGACGGCGGCTGGGGCGCGTTCGACGCCGACAACACCCGCACCCTGGCCACCCGCCTTCCGTTCTGCGACTTCGCCGATGTGATCGACCCGCCGTCCGCCGACGTGACCGCGCACCTGGTGGAGATGCTCGCCGAGCAGGGCGGCGAGCACGCCGGGCGGGTCGACCGCGGGGTGCGCTGGCTGCTGGCGCACCAGGAACGCGACGGATCGTGGTTCGGCCGCTGGGGCGTCAACCACGTGTACGGCACCGGCGCCGTTGTTCCCGCGCTGATCGCGGCGGGCGTGCCCCCCTCGCACCCTGCTATCCGGCGGGCGCTGGAATGGCTTGCGGCGCACCAGAACCTGGACGGCGGCTGGGGCGAGGACCCGCAGTCCTACGGTGACGCGCAGTGGGTCGGCTCGGGCCCGTCCACCGCGTCCCAGACCGCGTGGGCGCTGCTGGCGCTGGTGGCGGCGGGCGAGCGGACGCCGGTGACCCGCAGGGGAGTCGACTGGCTGGTCCGCGCACAGCGCTCCGACGGCGACTGGGACGAGCCCCAATACACCGGAACCGGGCTGCCGGGCGTGCTCTACATCAGATATCCGCTGTATCGAATCGTGTTCCCGCTCAGTGCGCTCGGTCGGTATCTCGCCATGGCGCGAGAGCGAGAAAGGTCGTGAACCGTGGTCTCTCAACCGGACAGTCTCGATGCGGCCGGGCCGCCGCCTTTGGCGGGACTCATGGACGAGGTGTGGCAGGAGTATGCCGAGCTGGTGACACAGGAGCTGCATTCCCGCTGTAGCGCACTGGCCGACCCGCTCGACGAGATCTGCGGCTACGCGCTGCTCCCGCCCGGAAAACTGCTGCGGCCGCTGCTGTGCCTGGAGTCCGCGAACGCACTGGGCGCCGACCCGCGCATTGCCGTGTCCGCCGCCGCGGGCCTGGAGCTGGCGCACGTCGGCAGCTTGATGCAGGACGACGTCATCGACAGCGGCCTGGTGCGCCGCGGTCGGCCCTCGGTGTACGCCGCCTTCGGGGTTCCCGCGGCGATCGTGTCCGGCGACGCGCTGATCAGCTCGCTGTTCGACGCGCTCGCCCGGAGCGATCCGGCGGTAGCCGACCGGGACGTCATTCGGTCCGTTCGGCATGCGGCGCAAGCGATCTGCGCAATGTGTCACGGGCAGTTGCTGGAGGACCGGCTCAGTGGCGGCGACGACTGCGACCTCGACGCCTACCAACAGATGATCCGCAACAAGACCGCGGCGGCGTTCCGGGGATCCTGCGAGATCGGCGCGACCCTCGCGGGCGCGACCGCGGCGGAGGTGGCCCTGCTCGGCGACTATGGCGAACAGCTGGGCATGGCGTTCCAGATCCGGGACGACCTGCTGCCGTTCACCGAATCCGAGCCGGACGTGGGCAAGCCGCGCGCCGACGACCTGGCCAATGGCAGGCCGACGCTGCCGCTCGTGCTGGCAGCGCGGGCCTTGCGGCTTCCGCGGTCGGCGTTCGCCGACTGCTACCGCAACGGCACCTTCGACGCCGTGGTCGCGCTGGTCACCGACTCCGGGGCGCTGGAACGGTCGTGGGACATGGCCCGCGGACACGTGGCTTGTGCTGTACAGCAACTGTTTTCGCTGCCTGAATCGCCGAGCCGGGACCGGCTCATGAGCGTTGCCCACTATGCGATGGAGCGGAGGGTCTGAATCATGCAGACGACACCCGCGGCGGACCGGGACGGTCTCCGAGGCTGGGCGTGGGTACGAGCGTTCGTCCGGCTGGGCCGCCCGCGGTTTCTGCTCCAGAGCGCCGCGGCGCTGGGCCTCGGCATGCTGGCGGCCGCGCACGACGGTCACCGAATCGCCCTCGGCTGGTATGCCGTCGCGGTCGCGCTGGCCTGGACCAGCCATCTGATGGTGCACTACTGCAACGAGTACTTCGACCTGCCCGCCGACCGCGCCAACGCCGCGCACACCCAGTGGACCGGCGGAAGCCGCGTTCTCGTCGAGGGCCTGGTGCGGCCGGAAGCGAGCCTCGGCTCCGCCTTCGTGCTGGTGTTCGCGGCGTTCTTCATTCTCTCCGCAGTTCCGGATGTCGTAGTGCGAGAATGTGTTTCGGCGGTGCTGGCGCTGGCGTGGTTCTACACCGCGCCGCCGCTGCGGCTCAACTACCGCGGTCTCGGCGAGGTGACCACCGGCATCTGCCTGTACGGCATGGTGCCGGTGCTGAGCTACTACTTCTTCGCGCGCGACGTGTCGGTTCTGCTGCTGGGCATCGTGATCCCAATTCTCTGCGTACAAGTGCTGCGGCAGCTGGTCATGAACCTGTCCGACCTCGAGGGCGACACAATGGTCGGAAAGCGAACCGCGGCTGTGATATTGGGGCCCACCAGGATCGTGCGTACATACGCGGCGGGCCAGGCGCTGTGCTACGTCGGCATCGCCGCACTCGGCTTCGCCGGCGCGGTGCCCGCAGCGGTCGCCGCGGCTATGCTGCTCACCGCGGCGATTCCGGCATGGGTGGGCAGGCAGCTGCTCACCGGGGGAATGGACCGACCGCGAGTCGCCAATCTGATCACCTTCCTGGCCTCGATCCAACTGCCCAGCATGGTGTGCGCCGCGATGACCGGACTGCTGATCGACGCCCTCCGCGCCGGCGGCCGTGCGATGTGGAGCGGCGGCGTGACCGTGTACGCCGTCACCGTGCTGATCTACCTGTCCTGGGTTCTCGGCCTAGTGGTCGCACATGCCCGCGCGCCGGAGCCGCCCGATGCGCAACCTCGGTCATGAACGCCGCTGATCCGTTTCCGGTCATCGGTCTGGACCATGTCCGGTTCCATGTCGGAAACGCCAGGCAGGCTGCCTATTTCTATTCCACCGCGTTCGGGATGGATCTTGTCGCCTACCGTGGGCCGGAGACCGGCTGCCCCGACGCCGCGGAGTACGTGCTGGCTTCCGGGGAAGCCAGGTTCGTGCTGACCGGCGAGGTCACGGCTGGCACGGCAGTGGGCGCCTCGGTGGCGCGGCACGGCGACGGCGTCGTCGACATCGCCATCGAAGTTCCCGACGTGGACGCGGCGATTCGGCACGCGGCGACCCGCGGCGCCACCGTGCTGCGGCCGCCGGAGGACATGCACGACGACTGCGGCGCCGTCCGCGTCGCCGCGATTGCCGCCTACGGCGACACCCGGCACACGCTGGTGGACCGCTCGCGCTACGACGGCCCGTTCCTGCCCGGCTTCGCCGCCGCGCCGCCGCAGGCGCGCGCCAAGCCCGCACACCACCCCGGGCAGTACTTCCGGTCCGTCGACCATTGCGTGGGCAACGTCGAGCGGATGGACGAGTGGGTCGAATTCTACTGTCGAGTCATGGGTTTCACGAACATGGCCGAGTTCGTCGGTGACGACATCGCCACCGAGTACTCGGCGCTCATGTCCAAGGTCGTGGCCAGCGGAAACCGCAGAGTCAAGTTCCCGATCAACGAACCCGCGGCCGGCCGCAAGCGATCCCAGATCGAGGAGTACCTCGACTATTACGGCGGTCCCGGGGTCCAGCACATTGCCCTGGCCACCGACGACATCGTGGCCAGCGTGTGCGCGATGCGGGAGATGGGCGTGGAGTTCCTCGAGGCGCCGGAAAGCTACTACGACGCCCTCGCCGACCGTGTCGGTGATCTGCGCGTCTCGCTCGGTGATCTGCGCGCCCTGCACATCCTCGCCGACCGCGACGAGGACGGCTATCTCCTGCAGATCTTCACCAAGCCTGTCCAGGACCGGCCCACAGTGTTCTTCGAGCTCATCGAGCGCCGCGGGTCCCACGGCTTCGGCAAGGGCAATTTCAAGGCGCTGTTCGAAGCGATCGAACGCGAACAAGCCAAACGCCACACCCTGTGACCGGTCCGGCCGTATCCCGCCCCGATTTTCGGGGCGCACTGTCTTGCGAATTGAACCCGCGGCCTAACCGGTCCGTATTACCGGGGAAGGGGTCCCAGGGTCACAGGGAAGGAGACCCCCATGGTAAAGACCGCGAAACTGCGAGCGGCACTGCGGCGTCCGCGCACCTGGATCATCGCCGTGCCGGTGGCGCTGATCGCGCTCGCCCTCGTTGTGCCGTTCGTGTACACGCACTACCTCGTCGGCGGCGACAATCCGGAGCCATTGAGCTTCGAGCAGCTCTCGACGAGCAGCGCGTCCGCCCCCAAGCCTGCGGTCGCGGAGTCCACTGCGGCCGCGGCCCCGCCGCCTGTCGCCGCGCCGCCGGCAGCGCCGAGTCCGCCC
>JABFVX010000432.1 GCA_013362555.1 Mycobacteriaceae bacterium | reverse complement strand
GGCGCCCCGGCCCGGCCCCGGCGGGCGCATCCGGTCGTCGCCGAGGCACTTCGGGCCGCGGCCGCATGGCCGGGCGGACCGCCCGCCCTCGGCGAACTCGCTGCGTGCGTGGGGATCTCGGGCAGCCGCCTGTCGCACGTGTTCACCGCGCAGGTGGGGCTTCCGTATGCGGCGTGGCGGCGCTGGACGCGGCTGCATCAAGCGTTCGGCGTGGTGCGCGACGGCGGTTCGCTGACCGCGGCGGCCCACGCCGCCGGGTTCGCGGACAGCGCGCACCTCACCCGCACGTGCCGTGAGCTGGTCGGCATCACCCCCACCGAGGCGCTCGTCGCGACCGGCTGGCGATCGGAGCCCGCGCGCCGCGCGGAAGACGGCTGATTTCTTCAAGCGCAGGCCCCGGCTCGGGCGCGACGCTGATCCACATGTTCTCGATTGCCCGTCCACTGGTCCGCTACGGCTACGCCCCGGCGATGCTGCTCGGCGTCGACGGCGCAGGCATCGCGTTGGCCGCCGCTGGCGCAGGCAAGATCTGGCTGATCGTCCTGCTCGCCGGGGCGGTCGCGATGTCGTTCACCGTCGAACGGATACTGCCGTACCAGGATTCCTGGAATACCTCGCACGGCGACGCAGGCCGGGACACCGTCCACTGCATCGTCAATGAACTCCTCATCCTTGCGGGCGTGGCCGCCGTCCCGGTGCTGGCCGCGCTGGTCCCCGGCGACGGGATCTGGCCGCGCGGCTGGCCGTTCGTCGGGCAGGCGCTGCTCGCCATCCTGGTCGCCGACCTCGGGATCACCCTGGCGCACTACGCGAGTCACCGGGTCGGCCTGCTGTGGCGGTTCCACGCCGTGCACCACAGCGTGCAACGCTTTTATGGGCTCAACGGCATGATGAAACACCCCCTGCACCAAACCGTGGAGATGATCGCCGGGGTCAGCCCGCTGCTGCTCGCCGGGATCCCGGTCCCGGTCGCCGCGGCCCTGTCACTGGCGGTGGCGGTGCAGCTGCTGTTGCAGCATTCGAACGCGGACTACCGGGTCGGACCACTCAGGCATGTTCTGGCCCTGAACGAAGGCCACCGTTTCCACCACCTCAAATGGGCCGGGATCGGCGACGTCAACTTCGGGTTGTTCACGCTGATCTGGGACCATGCGCTCGGGACCTACAGTTACGACCCCCGCCGACGCTTCACCAGCGCGGACCTCGGCATGGCCGCACATCCGGACTATCCCTCCGGCTACCTGGCCCAGCTCGCCGCGCCGTTCACCAGCCAGAGTCAGCCGCACGCCTTCTTGCCAAACGCACCGGAAACAGGGGCCTGAAACCGGTGCGTCCGGCAAGAAGGGGTGCGGCTGTAACTCAGTTGCGGTAGAGGGCGGCGCCCCAGGTCATGCCGCTGCCGCAGCCGACGAGCAGGCTGAGGCGGCCCGGGACGAACCTGCCTTGTTCGCGTGCCACCGCGAGGGCCACCGCCATGGAGGCCGATGCCATATTGCCGAAGCGCTCGATCGTCGTGACGAGGCGGCCGGGCGGCACGGCGAGCTGCTGCTCCAAGCGTTCGAGTATTCGAAGGTTGGCCTGGTGCGGGACGATCACGTCGATATCGGCGATGGTGAGGCGATGTTTGGTCAGCATCTCGGTCACGACGTCCGACATGGCCGCCTCGATCCGGTCGCGGAACGGCCTGCCCTGCATGCGGAACTGGTGCAGGCCCGCGCGGACGTCCGCCTCCGTCAGGAACTCGGGGCGGGCCGAGCCGGGGGCTTCGGTGCACAGCAGCGAGTAGTGCGTGCCGTCGGCGTAGCTGATGAGATCCACGAGACCCGGCGCGGATTCGGCCGATGCCTGCGGCGCCGCGCTGAGGACGACGGCGCCCGCGCCGTCGCCGAGCATGACGGCGAGATTGCGGCCCGCGTCCGACGTGTCGAGGCGCTTGGACAGCAACTCGGCACACACCACGAGCACGTGCGCGCACTTTCCGGTCTGGAGGAACTGGGCGGCGATGTCCATTCCGTAGAGCAGGCCGGTGCACTGGGCGCGAATGTCGAACGATGGAATTCGGCGCAACCCCAGCCGTTTCTGCATCAGGCACGCCTGTGAGGGATCGTGGTGATCCGGTGTCAGGGTATTCACGATCAGCATGTCGACGTCGTCGGCGCTGAGCCCGGCGTCCCGGATCGCGGCTTCGGCAGCGGGCTCGATCAGGTCGGCCAGGGTCTCGTTCTTCCGCGCGAAGCGCCGCTCCTGCACACCGGTTCGCGACCGGATGAACTCGCTCGTCGTGTTCACTCGGCGTTCGATGTCCTGATTGGTGACGATCCCATTCGGCACGTGGTACCCGGCGCCCGCGATCAGGACTCTGGTTCCGGCGGTCCGGTTCACACGCCCTGCCCTTCCGGGACGGTTCCCGGCATCGCCGGTCGATTCCGCAGGACGTAGCGCTGGACCTTGCCGGTGCTGGTGCGCGGCAGCGCGGATACGAACTCGACGACCCTCGGGTACTTGTACGGGGCGATGGCCTGCTTGGCGAACTGTTGCAGACCGGCCGCGTCGAGTGCCGCTCCCGGGCGCGGCACGACGTAGGCGGCGACGACCGAGCCGCGCTCGTAGTCGGGTCGTCCGACGACCGCGCACTCGGCCACGCCGGGGTGGCCGAGCAGGACCTGCTCGACCTCGTAGCCGGAGATCTTGTACCCGGCGGACACGATGAGGTCGTCGCTGCGGGCGAGGTAGGTGAAGTAGCCGTCGCGGTCGCGCACGTAGATGTCGCCGGTGTAGTTCCAGCCGTGCCGGACATAGTGCGACTGGCGGTCACCGGACAGGTAGCGGCAACCGGTCGGGCCTTGCACCGCGAGGTGGCCGGGAGACCCGTCCGGCACGGGATTGCCGTCGTCGTCGAGCACCGCGACCCGATATCCGGGCACCGCGCGCCCGGTCGCGCCCGGTCGGATGTCGTCGTCGGCCGCGGACACGAAGACGTGCAACATCTCGGTGGAGCCGATGCCGTCGATCAGCTTCAGGCCCGTCGCACGGTGGACGGCGTGCCACACGTCGGCAGGAAGCGGTTCGCCTGCCGAGACGGCGCGGCGCAGGCACGCGAGCCGATCCGCCTTGCCGGCCGCGAGTATGGCGCGGTACGCGGTCGGAGCGGTGAACAGCACGGTCGCTCCGTGTTCGGCGACCGCGTCCGCCAGGCGTTCGGGCGTAGGACGGTCCACCAGCTCGATCCTGGCCCCTGCCCGCAAGGGAAACACCACCAAACCGCCCAAGCCATAGGTGAATCCGATCGGCGGCGAACCCACGACGACGTCGCTCGGCTCGATTCCGACCACCTGTCCGCCGAACGTGTCCGCGATGGCGAGCAGGTCCCGGTGCACGTGCATGGTCGCCTTCGGGCGGCCGGTCGTGCCGGAGGTGAAGGCAAGCAGGGCAACGTCGTCGGCCGCGGTGCGAACCGGAGTGAAATCGCCGTCGACCGCTGCGCACCGGGCGGTCAGCTCGGCGTCGCCCGCATAGGCGACAACGGTGGAGTCGACGGGCATCGCGTCAGTGAACCGGCGGTGGCACAGGGCAATTGCCGGTTGCGCCACCTCGACGATCGCGCCGATCTCCGCGGCGCGCAGCATCGGCATGGTGGTGACGACCACGCCGCCCGCCAGCAGCACGCCCAGCCAACAGGCGACCAGCCACGGTTCGTTCGGCCCGTGCAACAGCACTCGGTTTCCCGGCACGAGGCCGAAGTCGTCGGCCAGGACCGAGGCCACATTGGTTGCGTGCCTGCGCAATTCGCCGTAGTTCCAGGTCATTCCCGAACCGCTGATGCAGGGCTTGTCGTCGGGTGGGCCCGCGAGCAGTTCCGCGGCGGCATTGAGCTGTCCGGGATACGTCAGTTCGGGGAGATCGAACCGGAACTCGGGCCACTCCCCGCGAAAAGGCATGTGGTCATGACAGAATGTGTCCTGGTGGGCAGTGGTCATAGCCGGACTTTCGAATTCGTACTGTCAATTCGCTGCCGCCCGATCGCGTCAGTTGTCTTGGACTCTAACGTCTTGTTGTGCTGCCGCGTTCTCGATTCCGACGTGACAACCTTAAGGATTCCTTCAGATTCGCGGGCGGCCCGGCATGTCTCCGGAATGGTCCGGGACGTGCGCTCAGGGCACGTCCCGGACCATTCCGGAGAAATCGTCCGGGCTCAGGAACTCAGACCGAGCAGATCGGTGTTGCCGTGCTTGGACGCTTCCGCCTCGAGGGTGGTGCCGCGCCGGAAGGGGTCGCCTTGGCCTGTGGTGATCAGGCTGCGCAGGCTTTCGGTGACGTAGGCGCCCCATGCGTTGGAGCACACCGCATAGCATTCGTCCGCCGGACGCAAACCGACATGGGTGAAGCGGATTTCGGTCTTGCCGTCGTGTTCGGCGATGTCGAACACCACGTCGGTATCGTCCCATTCCGTGGTGTCCGCGATGAAGGAAAGGTACGAGTCGGACACGTGCCACACCAGGCGGACTCCCGGAATGGACTCGGTGGTGGTCATCGTGCAGCGGTGCACGTCGGGCACCTCGAACCGGTAGCTGTCGCCCACCGCTCCGGATGTGCCCTCGATCGTTTCAGACCACCAGCCGCGGACGTCGTTCACGGCGTCGAAGGCCTCCGCGGCGGTGGCGTCCACTGTGATGGTTGCGGTGAAATCATCTGCGTTCATGTGCTTTTCCGTTCTCGCTGTTCAGTCTTGTGCGTAATGCGTCGAGTGGGCCGTCCCAGTTCCGGGCCATCGCGGCCAGGAACTGTTGTGCCACTTGCATGGGGGCGGAGTCGAGCCGGTAGCGAATGCGTCGCCGCTCGCCCGGTTCGGCGATGACGAGGCCCGCGTCCGAAAGCAGGGCAAGGTGTTTGGCGATCGCCTGGCGTGTGATCGGCAGGCGGTCGGCGAGGTCGGTCGCTGTGGCGGGTCCGTGCTCGGCGAGCGCCGCCAGCACGGCACGTCTGCTCGGATCGGCCAGCGCGGCGAAGACTCGTTCGGCGGTGGCTTCCAGGTCAGGCTGCATCGAGGTAGGCGACCAGTTCGCCGAGCTCGCTGCGCCAGCCGTCGGTATTGCCGCTGAACGCCTTGTGGTGCGCGTCGTCGGGCAGTTGGGCGAAACCGGTCTCGACCACCGTGAGCCGGGTGCCCGCGTCGACGGGTTCGAGGGTGAACTCCACGTACGTGCGGCGCAGATCGTCCTCGGGCAGACCGTAGATGTGCCAGGTGAAGCCGAAGACGCTCGGCTCCTCGATCCGCTCCACCCGCATGTTCGCGGTGTGTCCGCCCTCGAAGGTCATGCGCGCCGCGCCGCCGGGACGGAGATCGATGGTCGCGGTGTCGCCGAACCAGGAGCCCAGCCCCTCGGCGGTGGTGATCGCGGCCCAGACCTTGGCAGGCGGGTGCGCGAGCTCGACGGTGCGGACGATCTGATCGGGAAATCCCATTGCGCTCTCCTCTATTGCAACCTTGTGATTGCTATCGAGCGTATTGCAACCACATGGTTGCGTCAAGGCGCCTCCGGAGGGACCCATGACGCGCGTTGCGCACGTC
>JABFVX010000552.1 GCA_013362555.1 Mycobacteriaceae bacterium | reverse complement strand
GGTGATCTCCGCGCCCGCCATGCGGCTGCCCATGATCAGCGTGCCCGCCTCGGCCAGAATCTCGGCGAACTTGGTGTCGCGATGATGGCGCTGCTGAATCTCATCGGGGTACAGCGGATTACCATCGATATCGACCCACCGCCCCTGGGCGTATCCGCTCATGCGGGAGAACTGCCCCTGGAAGTCTTGGTCGAACGTCCGCAGCGCTCTGATGATCGCCGGGTCGTCGATGTCGGCGCGCTCGATCCCCAGCGTCTGCATCAGCCACAGCGTGTGCGCGAAGTTCATCAAGCGCGGCACGTGAGCTTCCATGCGTTCACCGAACAGGGCCGCGATCAGGTGCACCCACTCGTGCAGGGCGACGTCGAGAAAAGTGTCGTCGTTGGGGCCGTGCGTGAAACCGGATTCGCGATCCTCTCGGACATCGCTGTGGAACCGCTCCAAATCAGCGACGTGCACAACGTTGAAAAGCAAAGCGACGCTGCGCAACTCACTGCCCCGCTTGATGCGGTCCACGGCCGCGAACGTGTTGTCCGGTAGCAGGCCGAACCCGACTATCGCGTCTGAATCCGCGGGTACCGGGTAAAGCAGATTGAGCGCGCGAATCGCGTCGACCAATCTGCGGGCGGCCTCGACGCTGACGGCGTCCTGCTCGAACCCGACGGGGATGAATCCGGGCGGCAGCTCCGTAGCGATCAACGCCTTCTCCGCGCGCCGCTGGGCCAGCTCGGCGGGCATCGCCGTCGACTTGGCCACGGTCACCGTGACGATCTGCTCGGGGTCGCCGTCCGGCAGGACCGAGCCCGCGGCCGGTGTCACGGTCACCCGGACGAATCCCGCCTCCCACAGCGGGCCGCGCAGCGCACGCGCGTCCGCCAGCGTGGTCCGGAGGGTCATCACTCCGCCGGGTTGCAGAACGTCGTACACAGCTCGGAGGGAATCCGGTACGAGGAGCCTGCCGACGGCATCCCGCTCGGCGTAGAAGTGCGCAACCGAACCGGCGGGCCTGCCGGACAGCAAGGCGGCCAGGGATTGCCCCGGCCCCAGCACCACGGCATCAGGCTCGCCGACGGCGGGGGGCCGCGGCTTGACGGCAAACAGCGACAGCGGATCGTCCGGATCCACCACCGGCAGTGCGTATACGTAGAACCCGGCCTGCCACAGCAGGGCATGCAGCTGCCGCACCGGCGCGCGCCCGTACACGATCTGGACTGTGGCTCCGGGCGCCAGCGTCTGGAACAGGGTCCGCGCCTCGTCCGGATCGCGCAGCAGGCGGTCGACGGCGCTGCCCGCGATGGTCATCGCAGGGCCGTCGGCCTCGGGCGCCGCCTGCTCGGACTCCGATTCCGTCGCCGGAGGCTGCTGGGCAGCGGTGCGGCCCATCGCCTTCATCTCGCTCAGCAGAGACAAAGCCGCTTGGCCGTCGTGGCGGTACTCGACCACCTCGACCGCGGCCGGCGTCGACACCTCCGCCGGGTCGAACGGCTTCCAGCTGACCTCGCCTTCCTGCGACGCCGACACGCGCATGAGCCACCCGTCGCGGTTCACCAGCAGGAACCGCTCGACCCGGCCGTCCGGGTACGGCGCGGACACCAGCATCGCCCGGCCGCTGTTGCTGCGGCGCGTCTGCATCGAGGCGCGCTCGCCCCCCAACAGCTCCGTCGCCGCTTGTCGCACCCCGCCCGGCTTCGGCCACACCCGCTCCGCCATCAGGCCCACCAGCGCCGCGGGCTCCGCGCCGAGCCCCGGGTACACGCGGTCCAGCGCCGCGGCCAACTCATTCAGCTGCGCGGCCGGGGGCTCCGGCAACGCTGAGGCGCGAGTGCCGGATTCCGCATCCGAGCGGACATGGTAGAGCAGCACCTTGGCTTGTTCGGCGAGTCGCGCGAACTCGGCCGGCGTGGCCGCCGCGGCGGCGCGGCGCGACATCTCGTCGAGCTGAACGCCGACAGCGGGTGGCAGCGGGCTCGCCGGCCTGCCTGGTTCAGCCTCGGTCGGGGCGGTGAAGACAATTCCTTCCAGCGCCACCCATTCTCGGTACATGGGCGGCGGGAAGTCGAAGACGATCCGGTCGTCGCCGTCGAAAGCGACTACCCGGTCGGGCGATTCCCGGTGCAGCGTCAGCACCTGTCCGCCATCGCCGTAATCGACCATCAGCAGCATCGATTCGCCGACGGCGAGCCGGTCCGCGGCCGCCCCGACACTGCTGAAAGGCTCCGGAATGCCCCCGACGGCGCTCGCTGCCTCGAACATCGGCTGCCCGAACTGGTGATACGCATTGTGCGGCACCGCGAAAGATCGGTTCCGCGTCAAGGCTGCGACCGACGCGATCGCCTGCGTCACATACGGCCGCGGCAAGTACGGCGCGTCGCCCACATCGCCTGCGGCCTTGGCTGTCTGCACCTGCGCGGCGAACTTGCGGTCCAAATCCGCAATGGTCGCCCGGACCGCCTCCTGCGCATGCGCCGCGCGGTCGATCGCGTCCAGCGCCTGCAACACCGCCGCGTCCGACGCTCCGGCACGCAACAGCGCCCGGCGCTCCGGAGTCAATGCCGCGGGATCCTCGTACAACAACGCTGCGAGCCGCCGAAACTCGCGATCCACCGCCTCCTGTTCCAACACCGCCGCGGCGCACTGCTCGCGTATGTCGCGCAGATAATCGAGGTGCGCCGCCAGCCGCGACCGCCGGGCGGCGGTCGCGGCCAGCTCCGCGGCGACCTCCTGCCACGGCGTCGTCCCGGCCCGGTCCTGTAACAGAGCGTCGAGCTCGGCCTCCCGCCGCGACACCCGCTCCAACTCCAGCCACACCGCCGCCATCTCGTTGTCGGGCTCAATCGATGTCGACCGGCGCCTCGGGACCTCCGGATGCGGACGCGCGAAGGCGTCGATGCTGACCGCATACCCATCCGCATCCAAGAACATGACCGTCCGGTTGGCGGAAAGGTCCGACAAGAACGGGCTGTTCGGCCGTCCCGGACGCACCTCGACCACCGCACTGCCGTCCACCGTCACCACATACCCGGGCGCAACCACGGCCGTAACGGCCGGATGAGTCGGGTCGGTCAGTACCGACGCCAGGTAATCCCGCCCCGGGATCTGTACAAGCCGGCCACCGACCACCGCTTGCAGCCTGCTGTACGACATGCCGTTCGCCCGGTCGGCGTCGGTCAGTCGATACCGGTCCACCCCGAGCAGGCCGTTCAGCGTGTCCACCGCATCCACGGCCCACTGCCACTGCCGTTCAGAATCCGGAACGCGTCCTTCATTCAGACTGTTTGACGCACTAACGCCTTCGGAATCGGGTTGCAGGCGCCGGACAGGCAGGCCGGAGAGCCGGTAGTGGTCCTTCGGACGCCGATCCTGCATCATTCCCAGCAGGGAGCGGTCGACGTCGATGAAATCCGCTGGTGCGAGCAGGTGTTCCACCTTCGCGGCGGCGAAATCCAACTCCGCCTGCCAATGTTCGACGTCGGCGTCGAAATCCGGGTCGGCGGCATTGCGCCAGGCGCGCCAGAACTCCACCTCCGCGCGTTCGAACGCGGTGAGCGCCTGGCGCACGGCGGCGGCTGCTGCACCGCCGGCCGCCAGGACCGCGTCGACGTCCGGCTGCACCAGCGCCCGCCACTGCGCGAGCACGTCTTCCGGCGTCGGCGTGCGGTCCGGGAGTGGCTCGAGCGCGTCGACCGCCGACACGTCCGCGTATTCCTGTGCCAGCCACCGCAAAGCGGCGCCCGTGTCCCGCTCGGCCAGGGTCGCGCCACTCGCCGCTGCTCGGTGCGCGAACTCCAGCAGTGCGACCGGGTCGAGCCAGAGCGACTCCAGCTCAGTGACCAGGTCCGGCCGGGTCCGCTGTGTCACGGCGGTCATCTGCTGCTGAATCTCGGCGAGCTCCAGGGCTTTCGCCAAGGCCAGAACCTCGGGATCGCGCGAGAAGAGGAGCTCGAGAATGGTCTCCAGCCGGAACTCCGCCGGGTCGGAGCCGGCGAGGCGACCGCCGGCGATCAAGGTGACCGCCTCGGCCAGGATTTCATCATCAAGGGTGCCGCGATATTCGCCGATGCCGGTCCGATGCACCCGGCGTCCGTCTCGGCCGATCCATTCTCCTCGAGCATATTCGCTCATGAGCGCGACCAGCCCCTGGAAATCCAGGTCGGATCCACGCAGCTCGCGAACGGCGGCATCGTCACTGACCTGCTCGCGCACCAACCCGCGGGTGCGGCGCAGCCATTGCTGGTGGGCGAAATCCAGGAGCCGCTGGACGTGGCTAACCATCCGGTGCCCGAGCAGCACCGAGATCAGGTGCGTCCACTCATGCAACCCCAGATCCACAAACGCGTCGCCGGTCGGCGCGTGGGCGTAGTTGGCGGCGGAATCCCACGCGACCTGACGTTCGAACGCGTCCACGTCCGCGAACACCGCGATGTTGAAAACCAGTCCCGCTGTAGGCGACTGCTCCGAGGGCGGGAACACCCCCGCGTGCAAGTCGTCGGAGTCGATGTGCCCTTCGGCGACAGTCACGGCGAACCCCACGGTCACCTCGGAGCCTTGAGGCACCGGATAGAGGCGATTGAGCATCAGGATCATGTCGACGAACCTGCGCGCGACCTCGACAGTGATCGCGGGATGGTCGAGCCCGATCGGCCAGAACCCGGGCGGGAGCTCCCCGGCGATCGCCTCTTTCGCCGCACGCTGCTCAGCCAGCTCGGCCGGCGTGGCACTCGACTTGAGCACCTCGATCGTGACGATCTCGCCAGGGTCGCCCTCAGGCAGCGCCGAATTCGGACCTGGCCGCATCCGGACCCGGACGAACCCGGCCTCCCACAGCTCGTCGCGCAGCGTGTCCCAATGCGCTCGCGTCGTCCGAATCCGCAGTACGCCAGCGGGTTTCAGCGCGTCAAATATCCGCGCGAGTTCAATCGGGTCAGCGCCGAGCGGCAGTGCCGCGGCCCGCTCGGCGTAGACCCGGTCGACCGTGCCCTCCGGCCGCCCGGACAGCGCGTCGCCCGGACCGAGCACCACCTCGTCATCAGCTGGGACACGGGCGGCGGCAGGCCGGACAGCACGCAACTCGAACGGGGCGCCGGCGTCGACCACAGGCATTGCGGCCAAATCGAATCCGTACTCCCACAGCCGAGCATGCAGCGGCCCCAACTGCTCCGGTTCGACCGCGATCCGCACCGACGCCCCCGGCGCCAGCGCGTCATACAACTCGGCGACCGCATCGGCGTCAGCCAACAGTCGGCCTGCCTCAGCCGCCAGTTCGTCCGGAATGCGTCCGTCATCCACACTGTGTGCAGGCAGGACGCCTTCAGGTTCGGGTTGCTCCGGCCCCGAACTGCGGTATCGGGCCGACTCGACCTTCCGGGACACGGCCCGCGACCGCTGCGCAGCCTGGCCCATCGCGTCCATCTCGGTCAGCACCGACACGGCCACCTGGCCGTTGTGGCGGTACTCGACCACCTCCACCGCGGCTCGGGTCAGCACCGACGCCGGATCGAACAGGCGCCACTCGACCGCACCGGTGGGCGACACCGCAGGCCGCATCAGCAGGCCGCGGTGGTTCTGCACCAGAAACCGCTCGACTCGGCCGTCCGGGTGCGGCGCGGAGACCACCATGGCCCGGCCGTGGTTGTTGAGCCGCACCTGCGGACCGGCCTGTGCGCCGCCGAGCAGCTCCGCCGCCGCCTGCCGCACCCCGCCGGGCTTGACCCACACTCGGGCCGCCATGTCGTTCGCGACCGACGTCGGCATGCGTCCGTAGGCTTTGGCCAGCAGCGCGGTCAGTTCGGCAAGTTGCGCCGCGGGCGGCTCCGGCAGCGTCGAGGCCGCCGTGCGGCGTTCCACGTCGGGCCGCAGCCCGTCGAGCAGCGCTTGCGCCTGGTCCGCAATGCGGGCGAATGCCGCCGGAGTCGCCGCCGCGGCGGCGCGCCGCGCCAGTTCGTCGAGTCGCGCCCGCACCGCTGCCGGCATGGGGTTGGCGGGCACGCCTGGTTCGTCCTTGGTCGGCGCGGTGAAGACAATGCCTTCCAGCGCCACCCATTGCCGATACATGGGCGGCGGGAAGTCGAACTGCGTCCGGTCGCCGGTCTCAAGGACGACGACCCGGTCCGCCGACTCCCGGTACACGGTCACCGCGTGCCCGCCGTCGCGGTATTCGATCATCAACAGCATCGATTCGCCGACCGCCAGGCGGTCGGCGACCGCGTCCAGGTCGGCGAACGGCTCCGGAACGCCGCCTACGGCGCCCGCGACTTCGAAGGTCGGCACTCCGAACTCGTGATAGGGGTTATACGGCATCGCGAACGACCGGTTCTTGGTCAACGCCGCAATGGTGACGATCCCGTGGGTCATGCACGGCCTCTGCAGGTCCGGTGCAAATACCACGTCGCCTGCCGCCTTGCGGGCGGTCACCTCAGCGGCGAACCGGCGGTCGAAGTCCGCGATCGCCGCCCGCACGGCCTCCTGGGCCGCGACAACCCGGTCGACGGCGTCCAACAAACGATGCGCCGTCGCGTCCGGGGCCTCGGCCCGCAACCGAGTCCGCCGCTGCGGCGTCAGCGTGTCGGGGTCTTCGTCCAGCTGGGCAGCGAGCCTGCGGAACTCGCGATCCAGCCGGAACTGCTCCAATACCGCCGCGGCGCACTCCTCGCGGATGTCGCGCAGCACCTCGAGGTGCGCCGCGAGCCGACCGCGTCGCGCCGCTGTCTCGGCCAAGCCCGCGGCGGCCTCCTGCCACGGTGTAGCTCCGGACCGATCCCGCAGCAGCACGGCGAGTTCGGCTTCGCGCCGCGACATCCGGTCGAGCTCCAACCACACGGCGGCCATCTCGTCGGCATGCTCTGTCGAAGTCGGCCGCCGCTTCGGGGTGTCCAGATGGGGGCGGGCGAAGGGGTCGCCGCCAACCGGATTGCCTGCGGCGTCCAGCAAGATCACCGTGCGGTTGACGGGCGTCGACGCCAGGAAGGGGCTCGTGGACTGGTCCACGTGAACCTCGACCACCTCGCCGTTCCGGGCGGACACCAGGTAAGCGGGCACGTCCGGCGAGTTGAAATCCGCGTCGACGACCACAGCCATCACGGCGGGATGAGTCGGGTCGGTCAGAATCGACGCCAGCATGCTCTGCCGCGGAATCTGCACCAGCTGGCCGCCGAGCACGGCTTGCAGCCTGCTGTAGGAGATCCCGTTGGCCCGGTCGGCGGCGGTCAGCGTGAATCGATCCGCGCCGAGACGTGCGTTGAGCGTATCCACGATGTCAACGGTCCAGTGCCGCAACGCTTCCCAGTCGTCCTCCAGACCGTCGGGCTCGACCGCGCCCCGCGCCGTCAGCCGCGCCAACTCCTCCGCGGAGACCACCGTGCGGTCCGTGACGGATCGCAGCCGACGCTGCCGCACCTGCTCATTGGACGGCCGCCAGGCCTGCGGGACGCCGTCAGGACCGGGTACTGGATCAGGACTCAATGCCGGATCAGGACTCAGCGCCGGATCAGGACTCAATGCCGGCGCCGGCGTCGCACGGCCCGCCAACAGGTGTCGACGCAGATGCCCCGAGGCAGGCCAGGCCGTGCGGGCGAAACGGCGCGGCGGGGTGGTGGTGTCGGGCTGCGGGTCCGGACTCGATGTCGCGTCCGGACTCGGGTCGGGATCGGGGAACACCTCCGGGGCCACCAGGAATTCCAGCTCGCCCACGGCGCGGTCCAATGCCCGCAGCAGAGTGTCGGTGCCGATCTCGGTGTCCTCGCTCACCATTCGCGCGGCATCCCAGTGGGCGACAGCCACTCGAGTGCGCGAGGCCGCTGGGGCCGAGTCCAGTTCGCGGGCCAGCCGCCGTTCCAGCTCGACCCCGCGATCGTAATCGTCGATCGCGCCGCGGACGGTGGCCAACGCCCCCTCGATCGCTTCGGCATGGGCGCCGCCCACGCCGCGCCGCCGCTCGATCTCGGCCTCCAGCACCGCCAACCGCGCCCCCGCGCGGTCCACCGGAGTCGGCGTGGGCAGCAGATCCAACGGGTGGGCCACGCCGACCGCCGCGTACTGTGCGGCCAGCCGCGTCAGGTTCGCCGCGAAATCCCGTTCCAGGACGGTGTCCGCTTGCGCATTCACCCGCTCGACGGTCCGGCTCAGATTCACCGGGTCGAGGTCGCGATCGGAAACGTCGAAGGGCGAGCGCCTGGCCACCCGGCGGATCTGTTCCTCGATCTCGAGCAACTCCAGGAACTGCGCCAGCCGCAGCGTCGCGGGATCACCCGCGACCAAAAGCGCCAGCAGCTTCTCCGGCTGCAGGTCGTCGAACGTGTGCCCGTCCGCCAGCAGCGTGAACGCCTCGGCGAGCGTCTCGGAGAACCCCGCCTTGCGGCCGTACTCGCTCATCTGCGCCAAGAAGGCCTCGAATACCCGGTCCGTTCCGTCCGCCCAGACGGCATAGAGGGCTCGCAGCAATCGGTCGACATGCGCCGTCATACGCAACTGGACGGCGAGGTCGCGCATGTGCGCCCACTCATGGAACCCGACATCGGCCATCAGCTTCCCGGTCGGGCCATTGCTCACTCCGGCCGCGTGCGCCGCTTCGGCACGTCGGGTTGAGGCAGCCAGATCGACGAATTTGCCGGTGTCGAAATGCATTCGGAGAATCGTCCGGTCGCCGTCGCGGCGGACCTCGGTCACTTCCGCGTAGGCGCCGCCATCGAGATGGCGGAAGCCGACCTCGATGGCGACGTGGTCGCCGAGCGGATAGTCGCGCTGCAGCTCGAGGACGAGGTCGACCATGTCCCGCACGACCTCGTCGGGCAGCGCCCCGATATCGGCGCCCACGGTTGCGATGCCGAGTTCGTGCAAAGGGTGCAGGAGCTCCCTCTTGACCGCCGGGTCCCCGGCCGGCGTCTCGGGTTTGAGCGCGGAAATCTCCAGGATGTCGCCCGGCAACTGCACGAGTGCAGAGTCGGCGTGCGTCACGGTCATGGCTTCCGGAAACTCGAACCCCGCCTGCCAGAGCAGGTCGCGCAGTACGTCCCACAACGCCCTGGTCGTCCGGACCTCCAGCACCCCGCCGGGCCGCAGCTTCCGCAGCACCTGCGCGAGCGCAGCCGGGTCATCGAGCAGGGGGTGAACATCGCCGCGTTCGGCTCGCACCACGTCGGCGTTCTCGTCCGCAAGCCCGGCGACATCGGCGGGCGTCAGGGGAACGTCGGCTGGAACCCGAACGGAGTCGGTCGATTTCGCCTTGAAGACATGGAACTCGGTCGCAACACCGGGTGGCAGCCGGAATCGGTCGAAACCTGCTTCCCAGAGGATCGCGCGCAGCAGGTGCGCCTGTCGGCGATTGTCGAGCGGCAGAACAAGGGAGCCGCCTGCCGCCAGTTTCGCCAGCACCTCGCCGAGCAGCACGGGATCGGCCAGGAGCGGTTCTACGTCGGCGCCGCCGACGTAGAACCGCTGCACGCTTCCGTCCGCGTGATCGGATACCCGGTCGCCGTCCGCTCCCCCGATGACCACGTCGCCCGGCCGCGAGCCTGCTTCGTCGAATTGGAACACCGACTGGTACTTCGCGAACCGCCGCGGTTGCCCGTGGTTCGGATCAGCCTCGTTCGAGCCTACGTCCACACTGTCTGAAGGAGAGGCGCCTGCCGCCCGCGGCGGGCGCGTGCGAGCAGGCACCGCGGGGAACAGCTCCGGCGCCACCAGGTGCTCCAACTCGCCCAACGCGCGGTCCAGAGTGCGCACGGCGGTGTCGGCGGCGATGTCGGCGTCTTCGGCGAGGGCGGCGCGCGCATGCCAGTGCGCGATAGCGACGCGGGTGCGATCCGAGGTGGGGGCGGCCTCCAGTTCGCGGGCGAGCGCCTGTTCCAGATCGTCGGCTTCGTGGTAGGCGGCTATCGCGGCGCGGACCACGGTCAGCTGCCTGCGGATTCGATCGTAGCGATGGCCGCCCTCGACCCGCAGCCGTTCGATTTCGGCTTCCAGCACCGCCAGCCGCTGCTCCGCGCGCTCCACCGGGGTGGGCGGGTGGTGCGGTTCCAGCGGGTCCGCCGCACTGACCGCGTGATACTGATCGACAAGCCGGGCCAGCGTCGCGGCGAAGTCCCGTTCCTCCACGGTCTCGGCTGTGGCATGCACCCGGTCGACCGTGTCACGCATGCCCGCCGGGTCGAGGTCGCCACCGGGGAACTCGAACGGCGACCGAGCGGCGATCGCTTCGATCTGCTCCCGGATCTCGGCCAGCTCCAGTATTTTGGCAAGCCGCAGGACCGCCGGATCGCGGGCCACCAGCAGCGCGAGAAGGTATTCGGGCTGCATCCCGTGGAGGGCCCGGCCGTCCGTGGTCCGTGCGAACGCCTCAGCGAGCACATCGGCGTCGCTGCCTTCGCTGCCGTCGACTCCGCGGCCATATGTGCTCATCAGGTCGCGGAAGGCGGTGTAATCCCAACCCTCACTGTCGCGCCAGACCAGATGGAGAACCTCCATCAGCCGCGAGACATGCTCGCCCATCCGCATATCGGCCGCGAAGTCGTGCAGTTGTGCCCACAGATGGGCGCCGACATATCCTATTGCGTCGCGGGATGGGAGGTTGCCCGGCCGCGATGCGCTTTCCCGTTCCCCGCCCGCAACGGCGCGGATATCGAAATGCAATCGCACCGTTGGTTTTTCACCCTCGGCATCGATCCACTCGACTTCGCCGGAGACGTCGTCGAGATCGCGGAAGCCGACCACCAGATTCACGTGGTCGCCGATCGGATAGTCCCGCAGCATTTCGGTTACCAGCCTCGCCAGCCGCCGCACCGCGTCCACGGGGACCGCCGGGATCGCCAGCCCCTCCACCGCGACGCCGAGCGCCCACAATGGCTTGGCGAGCTCCACTTTGGCGTCCGTCGCGGCCGGGTCCGGAACGGCGACGGGTTTGAACGCCGTGATGTCCACGACGTCGCCGGGGTGCTCGTCGAAATCGCCCGCCAACTCCGCGACTCCCGTGGCAGTCGGATTCTCGAATCCGGACCGCCACAATGCGTCTCGCAATGCCTCCCAATGCACGCGGGTCGTCCGAATGCGCAGCGTCCCACCAGGTTCCAGTTTCGCCAGGATCCGCCCGAGCTCTGCCGGGTCGTCCACCAGCGGGAAAACCTCACCGCGCGTACGCGACACCGTCGCGACGCTGCCGTCTGCCAACCCGTCGAGGTCGAGGCCTGCCGGCGGGCGCGCTGCCGGCTTGGTGGCGTGCAGCTCGCGGGCGGGCGCGAAGAGGTTGCGGAACTGCTCGAAACCCGCCTCCCACAGCACCGCACGCCAATCCGGCCGCGGGCCTCGCGGCAGCGACAGAACCAGCGTCCCACCAGGAGCGAGCTTCGCGTACACCTGCGCCATGGCCGCCGGATCGGCGATGAGACGCGCGGCTTCGGCGCTGACCGCGTAGCAGCGCCGCACAGTGCCATCAGCCAGGTCGGATATTCGCACGCCCTGCGGGCCGCCGAGAACGACAGAGTCCTGAATGCGTCCTTCATCCACATTGTGTGAAGGGCGGGCCCCTTCCGGATCGGGTGGGGCGTCCTCGACAGAGAGCGCGCCGCCGACCAACTCCACGGCAGGGGCAGTCCGCGCGACCACCTCGCCCGCCGCGGGAAACAGTTCCGGTGCGACCAAGTGCTCCACCGTCGCGACGGCGTGCTCCAGCTCGGACGCCAGCCACTCCAGCTCCATTCGCGCGTCCCAGTGCACGGCCGCGGCCCGCTCGCGATCCGCGAAACCCGCCTGCGCCAACTCATCCGCCCGCAGCGACACTCGCAACTCGAGAACGCCGTGTTCCCGCTGCAATTCGCGCACCCTGGCCAAGGCCGCCTCGACCTGTTCGAACCGGGTGACGCGCGCGCGGAGCCGAGCGAGATAGTCCGCGTCGACCCAGCCGGGCGGCCGCGGGCCTTCTCTTTCCATGACCGCCGCGGCCAGTTCGCTCACCATACGCAGCTTTTGAATCTCACTCAGCAGCACCGACATTCGCCGATCTGCCGTCTCGACGGGCCCCGCCGGAGCCGGTATCGGGATTCCGGCCGCCGCGGCGGCGTAGTCGGTCGCCAGCGCCGCCAGCTTCTGCGCGTAGTCGAACTCCTCGACCGTGCGGGCCGTGTCGTACAGCCGCCGCACCGTGTCGATGAGCCGAACGGGGTCGACATCGGCAGCCGTCAGATCGAACGGCGAACGGCGCGCCACCGTATCGATCTGGCCGCGCAGGTCGGCCAACAGCAGAATCTCGGCGAGCCGGACCGCGTCCGGATCGCCCTGCGCCAGCAGGGCTTGCAGCGCTTCCGGGCGAATCCCGACGTCGCGGCCGCCGAGCGTCAACGCGACGGCCTCGACCACCATCTCGACATCTACCGGGATCTTCCCGCCTGCCAGGTCCGGGTCGGGCGCTGAGCCGCGCTGCGCGTAGCGCGACATGAGTTCGTAGAACGACTGGTAGTCGAGCTGGTGCACATCACGAAATACGTCGTGGAACACCTCGGTCAGCCGCAGCACGTGCGCTGCCGCGTCCGGGCTGTGGATCAACTGGATGAGGTGCCCCAGCTCGTGGTTCACCAGCACCCGCATCGGGTCGGCGTCGGTAGCGTGGATGTAGCGGCTCGCCGTCTGCTCCTGGATCAGCCGGTCGAACGCTGCCGGATCGGACACGCTTCCGACGTCGACGTGCAGGCTCACCACGGTGTCGGCGTCGTCGCCGCTGCCCGCCCACCGGCGGGTGCGGGCGGCGTCGCGATCGGCCAGCGGCGCAAACCCCATGACCACCAAGGCGTTGCCCGGGCGCAGCTCGCCGTAGTGCGCCTTGACGGCGTCCACGAACCGGCGCGCGATGTCGACCGGAACCCCGACCAGATCGAAGCCCTCGACGATGATGCCGAGCGCCTTCAGCTCTTCGGCCATTGCCAGTTTCTGCGCCGTTGCCGTGCGCAGTTCCGCCGCGGTCGCCGTCGACTTGCGCGCGGTCACCTCGACACGCTGCAGCGGATGCCCGGGCGGGAACGTCTCGTCGTCGCGCACTGTCATCTCGACGTGCGCGAATCCCGCCTGCCACAGGGCGCGCTCCATCGACTCCCACATCGCCCGCGTCGTGGCGAGGTGAAGCAGACCGCCGGGCTGCAGCGCCGCGAGCGCATCCGCGATCCCGCCGCCGTGCAAGAACTGGGCGACGTCGTCCGGCCCGACCCGCATTGCCTCGGCCGTGCCCGGCAGGCCGCCGGGCCCGGAGCCTTCTTCGAAGTCGGCTGTATCCAGTTGTGGCGCACCATCATCCGACTGCTCCCGCGCAGCCAGATAGGCAGCGAGCAGTTCACTCAACTGCCGGCGGGTGCCCCGGCCGAGCTGCGCGTTCGGGACGTGCAGGTGGTGATTGGCGGCGGCGTCGAGCCGCTCCAGCACCTGATCGGCCTGCTCCGGGGTGAGCGCGCCGCTGACGAAGTCGTAGAACGCGCGACTCGACAGCACGCCGCGGGTTTCCGCGAAGAACAGCAGCGCGTCGCGGGCCGCGATCCTGGTCGCGGGCGCGATCTCGTACAGCTGCGCTTCCAGCATCCGGTACTTGACCAGCGCTCGCCGCAGCGCCTGCATGTCCCGCTCACTCGGGCCGGTGACCGGGTCCGGCTCGCGTCGGGCCGTGGCCTCCAACCGGTCCAGCGTCTGGTCGAGCTCGTGCGGGGTCAGCTCGGCCAGTGCGATGCCCTGCGCGACCAGGCCGTGCGACGTCGCCACTCGCTGCACGGCGCCCAGGGCCTTGTCGAGCCGCTGCTGAGCGGCGGGTTCGAGCACAGGCCGCGCAACCGGCTCCGGCGCGGGGGAATCCGGCTCGGCATCCGGAGCGGCCGGTTGCTGCTGGACAGGCGGGGTCGCCCGGTTGGCCGCCGCCATCTGTTCGGGCGGCGGATGCGCGGGCCGCGCCCGCGCCTCGGCTTCGGGTCCGTCCGCGGGCGGCGGCGCGTTGGCCAGCCTCGCGAATTCCTCCGGGTCGCTCCAGCGCAGCTCAGCCAGGCGCTGCAGCTCCGGGCGCAGCTGTCGGACCCGTTCCTCGGCTTGAGCCAGCAAGTTCCTGGTGTTCTCGGTCGGCGCGTCGAGGTGCGCCTGGTGAGCCCGGCGGTAGCCGATCACGACCTCCTGCACATCGGGCCTGCCGCTGAGCCGGTAGAGGCCGTCGTCCGGCGAGGTGTAGTAGCGCACCGAGCCCGGGTCGCCGCTGCGGCCCGCCCGGTTCTCGGCCTGGATGTCGATGTCGTGGGAGTAGGGCGAGCGGCCGGTTACGGCGACGTGCAGCCCGCCGCGGTCTTTGGCGCCTGCGGTGACCGGAATGTCGACACCGCGGGCGCCCTGCATGTTGATGACGAGCACCTTGCCTTCGGCGCCCGCGGCGTCGAAGATCGCCTGCAGGTCGGCCTCCGCCGATTTACCGTGCTGCAGAAACCACTTCGCGTCGACAGCCTCGTGCTCCACCCCCAGCTTGGTGAGCCGCTTGGACATCTCGGCGACCAAGTCGTTCCGGTCGGCCAGGATAAGCTGAGGTTGCCGCTTGTTCTGCTGGATGTTGTGCGTGTCCACAGCCAGTTGGTCCAGTTTGCCCGCCTCGTTCGGCGAGACGTTGTCGGCGAAATGATGCAGCTGGGACTCGTAGAAGCGCGGAATGGTGGTGCCCTCGGACAGCCCGAACCGTGCCCGCATCTGCGCGAAAACGCCCTTGGCCGTGCCCGAGGCGCCGGTGATTCCGGTCTTCTCGTAGAACTCCGCCAGGATCTTCGTGGAGGTCAGCGTGGTCGAGTTGGCGGGGTCGGAGCGGATCAGATAGCCGTGCTTGGCCTCCAGCGCCTGCGCCAAGCCGCCGTTCCAGCGGCTTTCGTTCGCGGTCACCGGGTCGACCATGACCTTGTGCGTGGTTTGGTCGATGATGTAGACCTTGCCGCCGTACGCGACGTAGTGGGTGTCCGCGCGGTACTCGAATTCGGCCGCGGCGGCCATCGAGAAGCGTTGGAGATCGTCCTCGGTGAGGTCCCGCCCGAGGATCTGCTCCAGCTTCGTGAGGCCGTCCTCGGTGAAGGCGAATCGCCGCAGATCTTCTTCGGTGAGGTCTCGTCCGAGGATCTGCTCCAACTTGGCCTGGTGCTCGGGAGAGTATTCGCCTGTCCTGCCGTTCGGGCCGTATCCGAGATGCTCCGGCGTCAGCTCGCCCTCCCGCAGCGCGGTCAGCATGGTCTCCCGGACGGCCTTGACCTGGTTGTGCACCTCCGGCGACGCGAGGTTGCCCGCGCCTTCGGCGATGACGTACTGGCTGTCGGCGTGGATGAGCGCTTCGTCGATCTCGTCGATCAGCACGTGCCTACCGGGGACCTTGTTCCCCTTGAGCGCGCCGAACGCCACGTCGTTCAGCGTGCCCACATAGATCGTCGGCTCGCCCGCGACCGGCTCCGGCATCATCTCGTCGGGGTTCATCCGGACGATTTTGATACCGGCCTTGCCCAACACTTCCTGCAGCTTGACGAACTCCCGGTTGGCGAGCGTGTCGCGCGTGGTGAGCAGTTGCACCGAGCCGTGCTCGACCGCCTGCCGCGCCGAAGTCGCCAGGAACACCAGCGACTTGCCTTCGCCCGCATCCATATTGACCGGACCGAACCGCATGGCTTCGGCCGCGGCCGCCTGTGTCCACCGCAGCGTCTTGTTCTCGGCGCGCCGGATCATCTCGAACAACGCGGCGGACGCTTCCGCTTCCGTGCCATGCATCAGCATGCGCCCGAGTTCGGCCTCCGGGACCTCGCGCAGCGGGTGCAGGAGCGCGCTGTCGACGATGGCCTGACCTCGTTCTTTGATCGCCGCCTGTTCCGGAGTCAGCGTCGCTTCAACCGGCCCGGCCCACGCCGACTCCGGTTCCGGCGCCACCGGAACGGTCGCCTCGGGCATCGGGTGCGCGGTCTCGTCCACTCGACGGCCCGCAAGCGGCCCGGCGTCCTCGCCCGGCGCCTCGGTGCGCGGCGCGGCCCTGCCCTCCAACGGTGTGCCGAATCCCGGGTGGGCGTCGACGCTTTCCATCAACTGCCGGAACAGCTGGCGCTGCTCCAGATCCTCCCGGACCCGCTGAAGCAGCTCCGGCGCGAGCTCCTCGCCCGCCATCAACGTGGACAGGAAGTCGTCGAACTCCGTCAGCGCCCGCTGGTACAGCTCTGCCATCCGAGACCGGAACGCCTCCATAGGCACGTCGACGGCGAGGCCCGGGCGCAGGTCGAAAACGGTCAGCATCTGGTGGAATTCGACGTATCGATCCAAGGCCGCCTGGATCTGCTCCTCGGTCAGCTTCTGGGTGACGAGCCGCTCCATGAAGTCGCCGAGCTCATTCAGCGCTCGGGTGTGCAGCTCTCGCAGTGCGGGGCGGAACCCGTCCATCGACACGTTCGGGTACGCGGCCGGGTTGCGCTCGAGCTCGTCGAGCAGTGCCGCGTACTTGAGCAGTTTGCGCTGCGCGTCCGTCGCCTCCTCGGGCGTCATTCGCCCCGACGCCAGCCGCTCCGGAATCTCGGCGTACTCGGCCAGCAACCGCTCGTGCAGCGCGGCGGCCTCCCGCTTCCACCCTGCCGCGTTCAGCCGGTTCGGGTCGCTGATCCCGAGGTCGCGCGCCGTGTCCCACAGGCGCTGCGGGGCCAGTTCCGGGTTCTCCCCGAGCCCGAACTCCATGCCCCGCATGATTGCGAATTCCGGTGTGTAATGCGGATTGTCGGGATCGAACCCGTCGCGGCGGAATCGCGCGAACGACTCCTCCATCAGCACGTCCCAGTTGACCGCGCGGCCCCTCCGCAGGAATCCGGTCTTGGTCACGGCGTCCGGCGAAACCTGCTCCAGCCACTTCTGGAAACTCAGATCGGTGTCGTTGTTGTCGCGCTGGTGCGCCCAGAGCAGTCGCGCCAGGTTCCGCATGGGGTCGCGCGGGATGCCGCCGTTCTGGACGTCGAGCACCCGGGCGAACTGCTTGTTGAGCAGGTGGTCCAGCTGCTCCGGGGTGAGATCGGCGATCTTGTTCGGGTCCAGGATGACCTTGGCGCCCCGCTCGGTCCGGCTGCGGCGGGTGACGGTGCCGTCCGGATTGGTCTCGTGGGTCTGCACCGTCTTCGGGGCGTATTTCGTCTGCGCGCCGTCCGGGTTGAGCGACAGCGACCGGAAATCGACGCTGGTGAGGTTGGCGTCGGGATGATCGCGCACGAAAGCCTCGACCGAATCCCGCAGTTGCCGCAACGTCTCGATCGGCGCGTCTTTGTAGCCGACCAGCGACACACCCATGTCATACAGCTCTCTGAAGAGCTGTTGGCGCTCGGCCGCGACGGTGGGGAGCTCGCCGTCGGGGGCCTGCTCGCCTGCGCGGCCCGCCCGCGCACGGCCCGTCGGCGTCTCCTCGGAACCCGTTGTGTCCCGGCTGGATCGCGGAGTCTCGGCCGGTTCCGCGCCGGACGGGCGGGCCTGCTCGGGCTCGCTT
>JABFVX010000127.1 GCA_013362555.1 Mycobacteriaceae bacterium | reverse complement strand
GGGCGCCGCGGTGTCGAACATGTCGCCGCCCAACGCTGCGCTGCTGGCACACGGGTGCTGGCTGATCGGAGCGGCGCTGCTGCTGCGCGGGCCGATCGAGCGCGCGCTGCGGCGGCCGCGGGTGTGGACTGCCGTCGTGGCCGCCAACGGCCTGGCCATGACGGCATTCCTGTGGCACCTGACGGCACTGTTCGCGGTGCAGGGCACACTGGTCGCGGCCGGGGCGCCCGGCCCCGCCGTCGGCTCCTGGGTCTGGTGGGCCACCCGGCCTGCATTGCTGGCGGGGTACGCCGCCGTGACGGTGCTGCTGATCGCCGCGTTCCGCCGGGTCGACCGCCCGTCGCGGCCGCTGGGACCGCCCCCGGGCGCGGCCCGCTCGGCGGCTGGCATGGTGCTGGGTGTTATTGCGGTGCTGGGCTTTTCGGCAGTCGGGTTCGGCGGCGTGCTGGCGGGCCGCACGGCGACGATGGTCGTCCTTCCGGTCACCCCGCTGCGCTGTCTGGCACTGCTGGCCGCGGCCGCCCTGCTGCTGCGGCTCGCCCCCGCCGCCCGTGCGGCTCGCCGTTGAATGTCCAGAATGACCCGTGACGTGCGTCAGGCGCACGTCACGGGTCATTCTGGAGGTGGCTGCGTCGGTGTCAGGCGGCGTGGCGGACGGGGTGGGGGTCCCAGCGGTAGGCATCGGGGCGGGCACGGTGGTACAGGGCCAGGTCGACGGCGTCGAGCATGGCTTGGCGGGGGCCGGGCTTGCCGAGTTGCTTGGCCGAGACGGCCAGCCGCAGGACGCCGCCGCGGCGCGCGACGCGAGCCGCGCTGAGCACCATCGTGCGGCACCACCAGGGCTCGGCGCTGTAGCGGTCGCCGCCCGCACCGTCACGGCGGCCGAGGCCGTCGCCGATGCCGTGCACCCAGGCCCGCACGGTCGTGTCGCGCTGGAGATCGTGGATGGCGGCCAGGCCGGCTACCAGGCGAAACCCGACGTCGGGCAGCGCGGCGAGTGTTCCGGGCGAGACGATCCAGCGGGGCGCCGCGAACAGTCGGGTGCGCAGCCCCAGCTGCTCCAGCACGCGGTCCGCGGCCGTGAGCCGCAACAGCGCCTCGTGCCGCGGCAAAACCGCGAACTCGGCGCGGCGGCGGCTGGTGGCGGCCTGGTCGTAGCCGTGCAGCACGATCGCGTCGCCGCCGACCCGGCGGCCGCGCAGCCAGTCGACGGTGTCGGCGTCGCGGCTCAGTCGGTACTTGTCCTGCTGCCGAGGCGCGACGAGCAGCGACAGCGGTACCCCGCGCTCGTCCATCCGCTCGGCGAAGGCCTGCGCGTGCGGGCGGGTGTTCGCGTTGATACCGGAAACCGAAACGATCAGCGAGCCGCTCATGACCCCAACGATGCCGGTCCGAGGTGTCGCTGCCGTGGTCAGGGAATGACATCCTCCACAACGACCCGTGACGCGGTATCGATAGCGCTGCTCGCGAGGCCCTGCGTGGTTACGCGGGCTGCCTCCTCGGGCCGCCGTTTCGCAGCGCGGTGTCGATGGCGCTGTTCGCGAGGCCCTGCGCGGTTACTTCGCGGGGAGGCCGGTCGTGGTGACCAGCCAGGCGAATTCGAAGGCGATCTCGCGCCATTTCTCGTATCGGCCGGAAACGCCGCCGTGGCCCGCGCTCATCTCGGTCTTGAGCAGCACCGGGGAGTGGCCGGTCTTGGTGGCGCGCAGCTTGGCCACCCACTTGGCGGGCTCCACATAGAGCACGCGGGTGTCGTTGAGGCTGGTGATGGCAAGGATCGGCGGATAGTCCGCTGCTGCGACGTTTTCGTACGGCGCATACGACTTCATGTACTCGTACACCGCTTTGTCGTCGAGAGGGTTGCCCCACTCGTCCCATTCGATCACGGTCAGCGGCAGCGACGGGTCGAGGATGGACGTGAGCGGGTCCACGAACGGGACGTTGGCGAGGATGCCCGCGAACAGCTCCGGCGCCATGTTGGCCACCGCGCCCATCAGCAGGCCGCCCGCGCTGCCGCCGTCGGCGACCATGCGGTCCGCCCGGGTGACCCCGGTGTCGATGAGATGTCTTGCGCAGGCGATGAAGTCGGTGAAGGTGTTCTTCTTGGTCAGCGTCTTGCCGTCCTCGTACCAGAGCCTGCCCATCTCGCCGCCGCCGCGCACGTGCGCCACGGCGTACACCATGCCGCGGTCGAGCAGCGACAGCCTGGCCACCGAGAAGCTCGGGTCGATGCTGGACTCGTAGGAGCCGTATCCGTACAGCAGCGTGGGCTTGGGATCGGAGCCGCCGCCCTTGCGCTGGATGAGCGAGACGGGAATCCGGGCGCCGTCCGCGGCGACGGCCCAGTCGCGTCGTTGCTCATAGTTGTTCGGGTCGAAGTCGCCGAGCACCGGCTGTTCCTTGCGGAGCAGCAGTTCCCCGGTTTCGGGCACGTAGTCGAAAACGCGGGACGGCGTGATGAACGAGGTCATGCCGACCCGCAGGATCGGCTGGTCCCACTCCGGATTCGCGCCGAGGCCCGCCGAATACAACTCCTGGTCGAAGTCGAGCTCGCGGCGCTGTCCGTACCCGGACTCGGTCAGCGGCCAGATCGCCACTCGCGGCAGCGCTTCGCGGCGGTAGCTCAGCACCACGTGGTCGGCGAACGGGTCGACGTCCTCCAGACGCACGTCGTCCTGGTGCCCGATCAGGATCCGCTGGTCGGCCGGGTTGTCGACCGGAGCCTCGGCGAGCACGAAGTTCTCGGCCTTAACGCCGTCGACCATGTCGTTGTGCAGGATGAGGAACTTGTGCCGTCCCGCGATCACGGCGTGTTCCGCGGCGTACTCGACGCCGTCCTTGCGGGGCAGCAGCAGCCGGAATTCGCCTTCGGGATCGTCGGATTCGAGCACCCAGCCTTCCGAGGTGATCTTGGATCCGATCCAGATCATCAGGTACCGCTCGGACCGGGTCGAGCCGACTGACACCCAGAACCGCTCGTCCGGCTCGTGGAAGACCTTCACGTCGTCGGACTCGCCCAGGCGGTGCCGCCACACCGTGTCCGGCCGCCAAGAGTCGTCGACGGTCAGGTAGAAGACGTGGGTGCCGTCGTGGGACCACGTCGCGCCGGGGGCGGTTTCGGCGATTTCGTCAGCGAGCAGCGCGCCGGTCCGCAGGTCCTTGAACCGCATCACGTAGCGCTCGTCGCCGACCGTGTCGGTGGAGTAGGCGAGCAGGTGGCCGTCGCGGCTCACCGAAAACGCGCCGAGCGAGAAGAAGTCGTGCCCTTCGGCCAGTTCGTTGAGGTCGAGCAGCACCTGCTCGCCGATGATCGGGGCGTCGTCCGACAGCTGCGGCGGGGTCCAGTCGTCCGGTTTGTCGACCGGGCAGCGGCACTGCACGCTGTACTGCTTGCCCTGGTAGCTGCGGGTGTAGTACCACCAGTCGCCCATCCGGACCGGGACCGAGAGATCGGTTTCCTTGGTGCGGGTTTTGATCTCGGCGAAAATGGTCTCGCGCAGGCCGGCCAGGTGCGCGGTCTGCGCGTCGGTGTAGGCGTTCTCCGCTTCGAGGTACGCGATGACTTCTGGGCTGTCCTTGTCGCGCAGCCACTCGTAGTCGTCGACGAAGGTGTCGCCGTGGTGTTCTCGGCGGGTGGGCACCTTCTTCGCGACGGGCGGAGCTACCGGTGAGGCGACGGATGCGTCGCTGTCGAAACCCATGGGTCAACGGTAACCGTCAGCTCACTCCGCGCCGGATCGAGGCGGCCAAGTAGTCCAGATCTTCGCGCCGGGCGTTGCGGGGGTGGCCGCGCAGGCCGATGCCGTCGCCCCTGGTGCGGGGGATGACGTGCAGGTGCACATGGAACACTTCCTGGCCGGCGGCGACCCCGTCGGCCAGGAAGAAGTTCACGCCGTCGCAGGCGACTTCGCTGTCGCGCAGCGCCGCCGCCAGCCGCTGACCGACCTGGAACAGCTTCCCGCCCATCTCGGGCGGCAGCTCGGCCAAGCTGCGCGCGGGTGTGCGCGGGATCACCAGCAGGTGTCCAGGCGTCCAGGGCCGAATGTCCATGAACGCCACCACGTCGTCGTCCTCGTAGACGAAACTGGCGGGCGCCCGCCCTGCGACGATGTCGGCAAAGATCGTGTACGGATCCACCTCGGCAGCGTACGGCGAAAACTGCACCGACTTCCAGAGCGTGGGCGGCTGGGTTGCAAACCTCCAGAACGACCCGTGACGTGCGTTCAACGCACGTCACGGGTCATTCTGGAGGTTTACAGGATGGGGGCGGGAGTGTAGCGGGCCGCTTCGGGGTTGGCGTCGGCGAGTTTCTGGACCTGGGCGACCACGGCGGCGGTCTGGGCGGGCGCCGCGCCGACGAAGGCGGACTTGTCGTCGAGGGCCGCGTCGAGGGCGGCGCGGTCGAGCGGCAGGCGGGGGTCGGCGGCGAGGCGGTCGAGCAGGTCGGGCTCGCGGCCCAGCTCGCGCATCGCCAGGGCGACGGCGACGGCGTGCTCCTTGATGACCTCGTGGGCGGTCTCGCGGCCGACGCCTGCCCGCACCGCGGCCATCAGGATCCGGGTGGTGGCCAGGAACGGCAGGTAGCGGTCGAGTTCGCGGGCGATGACGGCGGGGAACGCGCCGAACTCGGCCAGCACCGTCAGGAAGGTCTCGACCATGCCGTCGAGGGCGAAGAACGCGTCCGGCAGCGCGACCCTGCGCACCACCGAGCAGAACACGTCCCCTTCGTTCCACTGGGCGCCTGCGAGCTCGGCGGCCATCGAGGCGTAGCCGCGCAGCACCACCTGCAGGCCGTTGACCCGCTCGCAGGAGCGGGTGTTCATCTTGTGCGGCATCGCCGACGAGCCCACCTGCCCGGGCTGGAAGCCCTCGGTGACCAACTCGTGCCCGGCCATCAGCCGGATGGTGTGCGCCAGCGAGGACGGCGCCGCGCCGAACTGCACCAGGGCCGAGAGCACGTCGTGGTCCAGGGAGCGCGGGTACACCTGGCCGACGCTGGTGAACGCGGTCGCGAAGCCCAAGTGCGAGGCGACGTGGGACTCCAGCTGGGCCAGCTTGGCCGGATTGCCGCCGAGCAGGTCGAGCATGTCCTGTGCGGTGCCCATCGGGCCCTTGATGCCGCGCAGCGGGTACCGGTCGATCAAGTCGCGCAGCCGGGCCAGCGCGACGAGCAGCTCGTCGGCGGCCGAGGCGAAGCGTTTGCCGAGTGTGGTGGCTTGCGCGGCGACGTTGTGCGAGCGGCCCGCCATCACCAGCGGCGAGTATTCGACCGCCCGCTCGGCCAGCCGCGCGGCGGTCGCGACTCCGCGTCCGTACAGGTGCTCCAGCGAGAGCCGGATCTGCAGCTGCTCGACGTTCTCGGTCAGATCGCGGCTGGTCATGCCCTTGTGCACGTGTTCGTGGCCGGCCAGCGCGTTGAATTCCTCGATGCGCGCCTTCACGTCGTGGCGGGTGACCCGCTCGCGCTCGGAGATCGACGCCAGGTCGACGCGCTCCACTACCCGCTCGTAGTCGGCCACGACCTGGTCCGGAGCCTCGATCCCCAGTGCGGACCCCGACACGATGTCCAGCTGGGCGCGCAGCACCTCCAGCCACAGCCGCCGCTCCACCACGATCTTGTGCTCGGGCGACCACAG
>JABFVX010000177.1 GCA_013362555.1 Mycobacteriaceae bacterium | reverse complement strand
GACGCGGACCGCTGCGCGGTGGCGGTCCCGGACGCGCTCGGCTGGCGGATGCTGCGCGGCGACGAGCTCGGCGCGCTGCTCGGCGACTATGTGATGGCCACCGCGGCCGCGGATCCCGCCGACAGCGTCGTGGCCGCCACCGTGGTGTCGTCGCGGCTGCTGTCCAAGCTCGCGCCTGCCCGCGGAGTCCGGTACGCCGAGACGCTGACGGGGTTCAAGTGGCTCGCCCGCGCGGCCGACGGCACCGGCGGCAGGCTCGTCTACGCCTACGAGGAGGCCATCGGATACTGCTGCGACCCGGACGCGGTGCGCGACAAAGACGGGATATCCGCGGCCGTGCTGGCGGCGCACATGGTCGCCCGCCTCGGCGGACAGGGGCGGACCCTGCTCGACGTCCTCGACGGCTACGCGGTGGAATGCGGCCTGCACGTCACCGATCAGCTCGCCATTCGCGTCGACGACCTCGCGGAGATCCAGGCGATGATGGCGCGCCTGCGCGCTGCCCCGCCTCGCGAACTGGCGGGCGCCCCGATCGAGGTCGACGACCTCGCCGGGCGGCGCGGGCCGATGCGCACCGACGCCGTTGTCCTGCGCGGCGATGCTACCCGCGTCGTCATTCGTCCCTCGGGAACCGAGCCGAAGCTGAAGGCCTACCTCGAAATCGCCACGCCGGTATCCGATCCGGAGGAGCTCGCCCCCCGCCGCACCGCCGCCACGGCGGCGCTGCACACCCTCCGCGCCGAGGTGCGAAGCCTCCTCGGGGCGTAGGTACTACCTCCAGAATGACCCGTGACGTGCGTTTCGCACTGTGAGACGGCGGCCCGAGGAGGCAGCTTGCGTAACACCGCAGGGCCTCGCGAACAGCGCATTCGACACCGCACGTCACGGGTCATTCTGGAGTAGTCGAAACCAGCAGTGTGGCTACTGTGGCATGAAGTTGAGGTTGTCCGGGGTGTTGCGGACGGCCAGGGCGGTGAGGACGGGCTCGTGGAGGCGGGATTTGACGCCCGCGAGGTTGGGGCCGCGGGTGCCGGTGAGGGCGGCGGCGCGGGCGAGCGCCGCGGCCAGCACCTGGTCCTGCTCTGCGGTCGCGTCGACGATGCCCTTGGCGAGGGCCTCCGCGGCGCCGTAGCGGGCGCCGGTGGTCATCGCCTCCAGCGCCACCTGGTTGCCGAGCCGCTGCGAGACGAGCGCGTTCATCCCGATCGGAAAGGACATGCCGATGCTGATTTCGGGCAGGCACCAGTAGCCGCGGTCGGAGCGCATCACCCGGAAGTCGTGCGACATGGCGACCATCGCGCCCGCGCCGAAGGCGTGGCCGTTCACCGCCGCCACGGTGGCCATCGGGAATGCCAGCAGTCGCGCGAACAGCGCGTGCACGGCGTCCAGGTAGGTGTTGGACTGGTCGAAGTTGGCGAACAGCCAGTCGGTGTCCAGGCCGTTGGTGAAGTACTTGCCGGTCGAGGTGGTCACCAGCGCCGCCTTGCCCTCGGTCGCCTCGACCTCGTCGAGCAGGGCGTGCACCTCGGTGATCCAGTCCGGGTGCAGTCGATTCTCGCTGTCGACCTGGCCCCGGTTGCCCAGGTACAGCACGAACACGTCACCGTCACGCTCGAGGTAAGGCATGCCGGAAGGATAACCTGACACCGTAAACATGGCTGAAGGGCGCCGGGTCAAAGGCGCCCTTCAGTATTTTTAAGAATTCCGGCAAATCAGGAGCGATGGCCGACTATCCGATGTGCGGTATTTGCTTCCGGCAGCGCGATAAGTCCGGATAGAACGGCTAGCAAACCGCCGATCCAGCTCGTCCAGGCCGCTCCGGTGTGCCCGGTGTAGTTCATGACCCACGGCGCCAGGAACAGGACCGCGCCGAGGAACATGTGCGAGTACTCGCTGCCGACCGACGCGGGTTGCGCGAGCGACCACAATCCCGTAAGAGCAAGCAGCACACCGAGAATCACCATCGTCCAGGCGGACCGGTGGCTGGTATCGGTCCACAGCGGGCTCAGTGCGGCGACCGCGCCGATCACCACGGCCGCCCAGTCCTGCCAGCGGCCTCCACTCGTCACCTCTGCCATTTCCGTTCCCTCCATTCTGATCCGAACAAATCTGACCAACGTCGTCGCAAGGGTCCGTCAGGCAAAGCCTTTCGGGATATATATTTCCGATTGCGTGATTAATCGTCCCTCGGGGCAACATGTCAGTCAACTCGAGGTGAAAGAACCGCCGCCGCAGGCGCGGCGCGGGTCGTTCCGGCCGCTCCCGGCCATCAACTAGGGTGCAGACATGCGCAGCGCACAGGCAGCAGCCGAGGCGATCGCGGCCGCGACGGGCGTCGCCGAGCACCGGGTCGCGGTCGTGCTCGGATCAGGCTGGCAGCGGGCCGCCGCGATGCTCGGCGAACCCGTGGCACGCGTCCCGATGGGGGAGATCCCCGGCTTCGTCACTCCCACCGCCGAAGGGCACCGCGGCACACTGCATTCGGTCGACGTGCAAGGCACGCCGGTGCTGGTGTTGATGGGGCGCAACCACGTGTACGAGGGCTACGCCCCGGAACAGGTCGCCTTCCCGATCGCCGCCGCGCACGCGGCCGGGGTGCGCACCGTCGTGCTCACCAACGCCGCGGGCGGGGTGAGCACCCGTCTGCACGTCGGCGAGCCGGTGCTGATCAGCGACCACCTCAACCTCACCGCACGCACCCCGCTGACGGGCGCCACCTTCGTCGACCTGGTCGACGCCTACGACCCGCAGCTGCGCAAGGTGGCCGCGACCGTGGATCCAGCCCTGTCCGAGGGCGTCTACGCGGGCCTCACCGGTCCGCAGTACGAGACCCCGGCCGAGATCCGCATGCTGCGCACCCTCGGCGCGGACCTGGTCGGCATGTCCACGGTCCTGGAGACCATCGCGGCCCGCGCCCTCGGCCTGCGCGTGCTGGGCATCTCGTTGGTCACCAACATGGCCGCGGGCGTCACGGGCGCCCACCTCGACCACGCCGAAGTCCTCGCCGAAGGCCAGGCGGCCGCCCCCCGCCTCGGTTCGCTGCTGCGCGGAATCCTCGAGCAGCTGTAGACGCACCCCTATCAGTCCCGCACTGGGATCAGCGCACCATTTCCGGTGCGTTCAGCGAGAAAAGGTGCGTCTCTGTTCCACAGTCGCGCTGCAAACCAGGTCGGCGTGGCGGGGTGGGGCGGAAACGTAACCGGAACATCGCCGGACTAGCCTTGACGGCATGCAACGCGGGGTCGATGCAGGGGCCGAGGCGAGCGCGGCGGTCACTGCCGTAGCCGCGGATCTGATCGCGCTGTCACACTCGCTGCACGCCGAGCCGGAGCTCGCGTTCGAGGAGACCCGCAGCGCGGCCAAGACCGCCGAGTTGCTCGCCGCGCGCGGGTTCGAGATGGACTACGGCGTCGCGGATTTGCCGACGGCGTTCACCGCGACCTACGGCAGCGGCGAGCTGGTGGTCGGCGTCTGCGCGGAGTACGACGCGCTGCCGGAGATCGGACATGCCTGCGGGCACAACATCATCGCCGCCGCGTCGGTGGGTGCGGCGCTCGGACTGGCCGAGGTGGCCGACGCGTGCGGGATGACCGTGAAGCTGCTCGGCACCCCCGCGGAGGAGTCCGGCGGCGGCAAAGTCCTGATGCTGGAGCGGGGCGTGTTCGACGACGTCGCGGTGGCGATGATGGTGCATCCGGGACCGTTCGACCTGGTCGGCGCGCGCTCGCTGGCGCTGGCCGACGTCGCGGTGGAGTTCACCGGTCGGGAGTCGCACGCCTCGGCGGCGCCCGAATTCGGCCGCAACGCAGGCGATGCCGCGACCGTCGCGCAGGTCGCGCTGGGGCTGTTGCGCCAGCACCTGGCCCGGGGACAGCAGATGCACGGCATCGTGAGCAAGGGCGGCCTGGCGCCGAACATCGTGCCCGCCCGCGCCGAGCTCCTGTACTACCTGCGGGCCAACTCCACCGAACTGCTCGACGACCTGCGCGCCCGGGCGTCGGCGTGCTTCGCGGCGGGTGCGCTGGCGACCGGGTGCACCCACGAGATTCGCACCGTGTCGCCCACATATGCTGAACTGAGACAGGATCCGGTGGTCTTGGCGGCGTACCGCGCTGAGGTCGCTGAGCTGGGCCGAGTGCCCGTTCCCCAGGACCAGGAAGCTGAGCGTCCGCTCGGCAGCACGGATATGGGTAACGTGACGCACGTCGTGCCCGGTATCCATCCCATCATCGGTATCGATTCCGGTGGCGCGGTGACGCACCAGCCGGAATTCGCCGCCGCCGCTGTCAACGCCTCGGCCGACGCCGCGGTGCTCGACGGCGCGCGGGCCCTGGCAGGCACGGCGGTGCGGGTCGCGACGGACCCGGATCGGCGGGAACGACTTCTCGACCGACAGCGACGGAGGACGCATGGCTGAGGTGAAGCAGGACGGACAGGTCGACGCGGCCGCTGCCGGATTGCCTGCCCCCTTCCTCGAAAGCTGGCTGGCGCGCCACATGTCGGACTTGACCGAATGGCGCAGGCGCATTCACGCGCATCCGGAACTGGGCCGCGACGAGCACGTGACGACCGAGTTCGTGGTAGCCAAGCTCACCGCGGCGGGCCTGTCGCCCAAGACGCTGCCCGGCGGCACCGGACTTGTCTGTGACGTGGGCCCGGACAACGGGATTCGAGTCGGGCTGCGGGCCGACATGGACGCGCTGCCGATGGACGAGCGCACCGGCGCGCCCTACGCCTCGCGGATCCCCGGCGTGACGCACGCCTGCGGGCACGACGCGCACACCACCATGCTGCTCGGCGCCGCGCTGGCGCTGGCGTCGGCGCCCGCGCTGCCCGCGGGGGTGCGGCTCATCTTCCAGCCTGCCGAAGAGCTGATGCCCGGCGGCGCGCTGGATGTGGTGGCCACCGGCGCGATGAGCGGACTCACCCGGATCTTCGCGCTGCACTGCGATCCGCGGCTGGCGGTCGGCAAGGTGGGGCTGCGGGAGGGGCCGATCACCTCGGCCGCCGACACCGTCGAGGTGCACCTGGAGTCGGCGGGCGGACACACCTCGCGCCCGCACCTGACCACCGACTTGGTGTACGCGCTCGGCACCGTCATCACCGGGCTGCCGGGCATGCTCAGCCGCCGAGTGGACCCGCGCACCAGCACCACGATGGTGTGGGGCGCGGTGAACGCGGGCAAGGCGCCCAACGCGATTCCGCAGACCGGCGTGCTGCTCGGGACCGTCCGCACCGGCAACCGGGACACCTGGCTGGCGCTGCGGCCGCTGGTGGAGGAGATTGTGCACGGCCTGCTCGCTCCCACCGGGGTGCGCTACCAACTGCACTACAAGCGCGGCGTGCCGCCGGTGGTCAACGACCCCGAGTCCATCCAGCAGTTCTCCCGCGCGCTCGCCGCCGTCGGCCCCAAGGTCCAGGTGGATACGCAGCAGTCCAGCGGCGGCGAGGATTTCTCCTGGTACCTGGAGGAAGTCCCCGGCGCGATGGCCCGTCTCGGCGTCTGGTCCGGCGTCGGCCCGCAGAAGGAACTCCACCAGCCGTCCTTCGACATCGACGAGCGCGCCCTGGCAGTCGGCGTCCGTGTCCTCACCAACCTGGTCCTCAGCGCCAAGGCCTGATTCACACCCGTTGCTGCTATTGCTGGTGCGCAGGTCTTGGACGTACTCCTC
>JABFVX010000010.1 GCA_013362555.1 Mycobacteriaceae bacterium | reverse complement strand
TGGCGTCCAACGCCTCGCGCCGGTGGCGCGGCGTGCGCAACACCGCTCCGACCACCGAGGTCCGGTGTCGCGCGTCGGTGCCGACGGCGACGTTCTCCAGCGCGGTCATCTCCCCGAACAGCCGCACGTTCTGGAACGTGCGGGCAATGCCGAGCCGGGTGATCTCGTTGCGCTTGACCGGACGAGCGAAGCGACGCTAGCGCGGTCCGGCGGTCAGCGGCTTGCCGTCGAAGAACACCGAGCCCGAGGTCGGCCGGTACACCCCGGTAATGGCGTTGAACAGCGTGGTCTTGCCCGCACCGTTGGGGCCGATCAGTCCGAGGATCTCGCCGCGGCGGATCTCGAAGCTCACGTCGTCGAGTGCGGTGAGACCGCCGAACTTCACCGTCAGCCCGTCGGTCCGCAGCAGCGCCTCGCCGACCGAGGTCTCGATCTCTCGGTGCGGCGCAACGGCTTCGGCGACCTCGGGTGCATCGCTCACTGTCCGACCTCCGCCTTGCGACCGACCATGTCCCGCACTTTGCCGCCGAAGGCCAGCAGCTTCTGCCGCGCCGGGAGCAGGCCTTGCGGCCGGAAGATCATCAGCACCACCAGCGCCAGGCCGAAGAACAAATACTTGAAATCGCCGAGCGACTGCCCGCCGACCTCGACCGACATCAGCCGGTTCGGCAGGTAGACGATCACGAACGCGCCCACGATGACCCCGAGCTTGTTGCCCTGACCACCGAGCACCACCGCGACCAGGAACAGCCTCGAGTTGATGACGTCGAATCCCGCCGGGTCGACGCACTGCACCTGGCCCGCGTACATGGCCCCGGAGACGCCGCCGATCATGGCGCCGATCGCAACCGACCAGAGCTTGAACTTGAACGTCGGAACGCCCATGATCTCCGCGACGTCCTCGTCCTCCCGGATCGCCACCCAGGCCCGGCCGACCCGGCTGCGCTCCAGGTTGCCGACAACCAGGAGGACCAGCACCACCAGCGCGATGCCGAGCCAGAACCACCACGCGCCGGAGTTGGCGCGTTCGAAGAACCCGCCGTGCCCGCCGAGGTTGCCCGAGGAGAACACGCCGTGCGGCTTCGTCGCCGACTCCCCCACGTGCGGGTAGGCCACGTTCTCCAACCCCAGGCTGCCCCGGGTGACGTTGTCGAGGTTGTCGGCGAGCAGCCGCACGATCTCGCCGAAGCCCAGTGTCACGATCGCCAGGTAGTCCCCGCGCAGCCGCAGCGTCGGCACCCCGAGCAGCAGCCCGGCCACGCCGGTCACGATGGCCGCCACCGGCAGGCACGCCCACCACGACCAGCCCCGGTTCCACGGACTGTTGGGGCTGGTCAACAACGCGACGGAGTACGCGCCGACAGCGTAGAACCCGACGTAGCCCAGATTCAGCAGGCCGGTCTGGCCCACCACCACGTTCAAACCGATCGCCACCAGCGCGAGGATGCCGAACTGGGCCATCACGCCGCCGAAGTTGGTGTCCGGGGTGTTCAGAACGGGCGGCGGATACACCGGCAGGACCACCAACGCCACGATCGCGGGCACCGCGAAAGCCCACTGCGCCGGCCGCGACAGCGCGTTCCACCACGCACTCAGATGCTGTCTCATGCTGTGTCCTCCCGCGCATGGACGGGGCGCTCCATGGTTACGCTCCGCTGCCGCCTCCGCGCCTGACCGCTCATGCGCACGTCCTCCCGCGCATGGACGGGGCGCTCCATGGTTACGCTCCGCTGCCGCCTCCGCGCCTGACCGCTCATGCGCACGTCCTCCCGCGCATGGACGGGGCGCTCCATGGTTACGCTCCGCTGCCGCCTCCGCGCCTGACCGCTCATGCGCGTGCCTTCCCGAGGCTCTCGCCGAGGATGCCGGTAGGCCGGATCATCAGCACCAGCACCAGCACCACGAAGGCGATCACGTCCCGCCACTGCGTGCCGAACAGCATCTGTCCGTAATTCTCCGCGACGCCGAGGAGCAGTCCGCCCAGCAGCGCGCCGCGCAGGTTGCCGATGCCGCCGAGCACCGCCGCGCTGAACGCCTTGATGCCGAGGATGAAGCCGCCGGAGAACACGATGCCCTGCGGGATGCGCAGCGTGTAGAGCATCGCCGCCGCACCCGCCAGCAGCCCGCCCACCAGGAACGTCTGCATGATGACCTTCTCCTTGGACACGCCCATCAGCGTCGCGGTGTCGGCGTCCTGGGCCACCGCGCGGATGCCGCGGCCGAACTTGGTCCGGTTGATCAGCACGTCGGTGGCCAGCGCCAACACCAGCGCCGCGCCGATGATCACCAGCGTCAAATTGGTGACCGACGCGCCGAAGAGCGTGAACTGCTCCTTCTGGTCCACCAGCCGGATCGGGTTCTGCGCGTTGGACCCGCCCAGGTCGGCGCCGAACTTCGGCAGCACGTAGTGCACGAATTCTTGGATCACGAACGACATGCCGATCGCGGTGATGAGGAAGATCAGCGGCTTGGCCCCGCGCTTGCGCAGCGGCCGGTACGCCGCTCGCTCCAGCCCGACCGCCGCGCCCCCGGAGACCAGCATGCCGAACGCCATCGCCAGCGCCAGGTAGATCACCGTCAGCACAATGCCCTGGCTGTAGGTGTTGCCGTCCGGCCCGAAGCCGAGCAGCTGCAGCACGACGTACTGGCCGAACATGCCGAGCATGAAGATCTCGGAATGCGCGAAGTTGATCAGCCGCAGCACGCCGTACACCAGCGTGTAGCCGACGGCGACCAGCGCGTAAATCGAACCGTACGCGAGCCCGTCGACAGTCAGCGACCAGAATCCGTGGATCAAGCCGTCGACGTTGAAATCGATGGTGGGAATCATGGGTTCACTTGGCCTTGTCTGTACTTCTCGAGACGTCGTAGATCCAGATGTTGGTCTTGGCAAGCTCGCCGTTGGGGCTCCACTGGTAGTGGCGCGCCAGACCGTCGCCGCTGTAGGAACGCACGAAGTCGACCAGCGCGGGCCGGCTCTGCCGCCCGGCGTCGATGCCTTTGAGCACGATCGTGGCCAGGTCGTAGCCCTCGACCGAGTACACGCCCGGGTCGATGTGGTTGAGCCTGCGGTACTCCTCGGCGAAGCGCTCCGGCGCGGGCCCACAGGGGCACGACAGCACCGAGTTCTTGGTGGAGTTGCCGCCCTGGCGCAGGAACTGCGGGTCGTTGGTCCCGTCGGCCGACACGAACGTGGCCGTCACGCCTGCCGACTTGAGCTGCTGCACCAGCGTCGCCGCCTCGGCGTAGTAGCCCGCGAAGAAGATGGCGTCCGGCTTGATGGCCGCGATCCGGGTGACCGTCGCGGAGAAGTCGCGGTCGCCCTTCTTGATGCGGGCCACGCAGTCGGACCGGCTCGCGTCGCCGAGTCCGGCGAGGATGCTGCGCGCCAGCCCGGCGCCGTAGTCGGTGTTGTCGAGGATGACGCACACCCGCTTGTACCCGGACTCGCGCAGGTACTTCGCCACCGAGGGCCCCTGCACATCGTCGTTGGCCAAGCCCCGGAAGAACGTTTTCCAGCCCTTCTGGGTGAGCGTGGCGTTGGTCGCCGACGCCGTCATCGAGATCAGCCCGGCGTCGCTGAGGATCTGCCCGGTCGCCTTGGTCTCCCCGGAGAATGTCGGCCCGACCAGCCCGACAATGGCAGCGTCATTGATGATCTGCGGGACGACCTGGCTGGCCTTCTGCGGTTTGCCCTCGGTGTCGAACTGCTTGAGCTGCACCTGACAGTTCGGGTTCGCGGAGTTGTGCCGCGCCAGCGCCACCCGCACCGCGTCGACGATATTGATGCCGAGCGCACTGTCCTGCCCGGTCAGCGGCCCTGCGTAGCCGATAGTGGTGTGCGGCGGGCAGCTGGCCTGCCCGTTGCCCGCCGGATCCGCGGCCGAGGCGGCATCGGTCGCGGGCACCGCCTTTCCGTCGATGTCCACCTGGACCTGCGGCTGAATGCTCAGCCGCTCGCCGGGGGCGGTTTTGGCCGCGCAACCGGTCAGCCCGACCACCAGCCCCAGGCCCACGGCCAGTGCGCCCGCGACCGCAGGCAGCGTTCTGCGCGGCTCGCGAGGCCCTGCGGCAATACCCAGGCTGCCTCCGCGGTCCGCCGTCTCCCAGCGCTGCGGCACCCTACCTCCAACGTTTGCTGTCCACTTCGGTGTAGCAACTCGCCACCGCGGCCGCTGCACAGAGAACTTAGCCCGCTACCGGGGCAGACGCAGTGATTTGGAGGTATACATTCACCCTTGTTACTTGGGGGTAATGTTCTCCAGCACAACCTCGGCGACCGCCTTCATAGTGGTCCGTCGATCCATGGCGGTGCGCTGAATCCACTTGAAAGCCTGAGGCTCGCTCAACCCCTGCGTCTGCATCAGCAGCCCCTTGGCGCGTTCCACGAGCTTGCGGGTCTCCAGCCGGTCGGTCAGACTCGCGACTTCCTTCTCCAGCGCGTGGATCTCCGCGAACCGGCTCGTCGCCAACTCGATGGCGGGCACCAGATCGGACTTCGTGAATGGCTTCACCAGATAGGCCATCGCACCCGCGTCCCGAGCCTGTTCCACCAGGTCCCGCTGGCTGAAGGCAGTCAGAATCACCACCGGCGCAACCCGCTTGGCCGCAATCTCGGCGGCAGCGTCGATACCGTCGCGCCGCGGCATCTTCACATCCATGATCACCAGGTCAGGCTGGTGCTCGACGGCCAGATCCACCGCCTGCTGCCCGTCGCCCGCCTCGCCGACGACGTCATAGCCCTCTTCGGAGAGCATCTCAACCAGGTCCATCCGGATCAGCGTCTCGTCCTCGGCGACGACTACACGCTTCGGTTGGTTAGCTCCCACATGTGTGCCCACGGCCTTGCGCCCCTTTTGCCGACCTTCCCCGGGGGTTTGCCCGAGCGATATGCAAGCGTAGCCGCTAGAGCTGGATCTTTGCCCAACGCCGACTGCGTGGTGTGCGTCTCTGCCCCGAACCCCCGCCGAACGAGCCGCCAAACCCAAGGGTCCGCTTTGGTCCCCTGCGTCCCATCCGATAGCCTTAGCGGGCGCAGCTCGCCTGCGCAGGTCCGAGTGGCGGAATCGGCAGACGCGGTGGTCTCAAAAACCATTGCCTTCGGGCGTGGGGGTTCAAGTCCCCCCTCGGACACGTTCCATAACCCCACGCGTGCGGGTCGAGATGCGTCTCGACCCGCACAGTTCGTTGTGCGGGGTGGTAGGTGAGCGGGATTCGCCGTCGTGAGCAACTCTCGGATATTGCCGAGCCCGTCGACGAGGGATTCAATCTCGTCGGTGGTCAACCGCCGGCGGTCGGCGGGCGGGCAGGACCGTGACAGGGCTTCGGCGCGGCGCGTCTGAACCTCGGCCATCCGGGGCCGGCCTCCGATGGCGACTGGGTCCCGTGCCGTCGTCCACGCTCGACTCTCCTGTAACAGGACAATCTACGGTCTCTGGGTTGGCGTTCGGTAACGGTGGATGGACTCATGTCGGATCTGATGGTGTGTGTTGACAAACGGGAAAGCCTGGCGAGCCTCGGAGAGCGGGTGAATAAGGGCGACAGCGTCCTGCGGACGGCTCACGCGGGTAACCTCCGGAACTATAATCTGGCTCTAGCCGCATTTGGCGTGCCGATGGTCTTGTTGGACCGCAATATCACCGGCATCGATAAGAACTACGCGCCGGAGGCCTTGGTGTC
>JABFVX010000467.1 GCA_013362555.1 Mycobacteriaceae bacterium | reverse complement strand
CCTGGATTCGGTCATCCCGCAACACTATCGCCGAAGTCCAGACTGACCCATGACGTGCGTTGGACGCACGTCATGGGTCATTCTGGAGCTTCTTGGCTGCTAGCCGCGGCCGGCTTGGACCAGGGCCCAGCCGAGGGCTCCGAACGCGGCGGTGTTGATCAGGCCGCGCACGATGTTCCAGGTCGTCCACGCCGACTCGAAGTCCTTGCGCAGAGCGGCGAAGTTCGCGGTCGCGGGATCGCCGACCTTGGCCATCTTGTCGTTGAGCGGAATGTTGAAGGCCGCCGAGATGATCAGGCTGAGCAGGTTCAGCGCGAAGGCCACGCCGACCCACAGCAGCACCGCCCGCTGGTCCGAGCGCAGGTACAGCGCGCCCGCGATTCCGGTGAACAGCACGGAGCCGAGGAAGCTGAACATGAACATCGGGTTCACGATGTCGACGTTGATCCGGTTGAACACCTCCACGAAGGTGCGGTCGTCGGAGTGGCCGAGTCCCAGCATCACCGAGGTGGAATACGCGTAGTACACCCCGGCGAGGAGGCCGGTGCTCAGCAGGGCGACCAGGATGGCGGGGATGCCGAAAGTTTTCATACCGTGAATTACACGGCATCCCCGCAGCTATTCCCATCCTCGAGACGCTTCGAAGCATTCGCGACCGTCTCCGCGCCGCCGGCTAGGCTTAGGGGCATGGATCTGCTCGCCGGCCTGCTCGACGGCCCCCGGGCGCGTTCGGCCTTCGTGATGCGCTCTGCCTTCAACCCGCCGTGGTCGCTGCGCATCGAGGACCGCGCGCCTCTCACCGTGGTCGCCGTCACGCGCGGCACAGCCTGGATGATGTCCGATGCGGGCTCCGCCGACCGGCTGGCCGCGGGCGACCTCGTGATCTGCCGCGGCCCTGACGGTTACACGATGGCAGACGACCCGTCGACCCCGCCGCTGGCGGTCATCCATCCCGGACAGCTGGTCCTCGGACCGGACGGCGCGCCGCTGTGCGAGGCGCTGGGGTTCGACGTGCGCGGCTGGGGCCCGGCCCCGGACGGCGCGACCGGCCTGGTCACCGGCACGTACGAAAACACGGGCGAAGTCTGCGCCCGGCTGCTGCGGGCGCTGCCCGCGGTCGTGGTGCTGCGCCGCGGCGAGGTGGACGACCGGCTGGTGGAGCTGCTGGTCGCGGAGTCGGCGCGCGACGAGCCCGGCCAAGGCGCGGTGCTGGACCGGCTGCTGGATCTGCTGGTCGTCGCCGCGCTGCGGGCCTGGTTCGCGCGGGACGAGGCGCCCTCCTGGTACCACGCCTACGGCGACCCGATGGTCGGCACGGCCATGCGCATGATGCAGCACGAACCCGACCGCCCCTGGACCGTCGCGGATTTGGCGACCGCCGTCGGCGCCTCGCGCGCGGCGTTGGCGCGCCGGTTCACCGACCTCGTCGGGGCCCCGCCAATGGCGTTCCTGACCGAATGGCGGCTGGCGCTCGCCGCGGACCTGTTGCGCGGCACCGACGCCACCCTGGAGTCGGTCGCCCGCAAAGTCGGCTACAGCAGCGCCTTCGCCCTCAGCACCGCGTTCAAACGCCATCACGGCGTCAGCCCCCGCGAGTACCGCCGCGCCGCGTCCTGAATGCGTCCTTCATTCAGTGAGTGTTTAGCTGGGTTGCAAACTTCCAGAATGACTCATGACGTGCGTCCAACGCACTTCACGGGTCGTTCTGGAAGTTTGCAACCCAGCCTTCCAGGCGGTTATAGGTAGAAGCCCGCGGGTTGGGAGGTGGCGGCCAGGGCGATCTGGTCGTCGCCCAGCCGCCGGGCGACCAGCTCTGCGAGAGTGGCGCCGTCGGGGTGCAGGTCGGCGGTCGATGCGTCGGGGGCCTCTCGGGCCAGCCAGGCGACGGACTCGGCGGCCGAGAGCCTGCCCACCTCGATCTGCGCCAAGCAGCGGCCCGGGCGCACCACGGCCGGATGCAACTGCGACAGGTCCTCGTTGGTGGTGATGAGGACCATCACGTCCCTGCCCTGTCCGAGCATGCCGTCGGTCAGGTTGAGCAATCGTGAAAGCCCTTGCCCTGCAGACTGTTTGGCTTCACCTCGGATGAGCTCGTCACAGTCTTCCAGCACCAGCAGCCGCCATTTGCGCGCACCGTCGGACTCCTCGCCGACCGCGACTTCCATCAGATAGCCGGGGTTGGCGAAGAGCACCTCCGGGTCCAGCACGCAGTCGACCCGGCACCACGCGGCCCACGCCCGTGCGAGCGCGCGCAGCGCGGTGGTCTTTCCGGTGCCGGGCGGGCCGTGCAGCAGCATCAGCCTGCCGCGGATCTCGGCCGGGGTGAGCGCCATCAGCCGCTGCATGGCGGCAGCGACGCCTGCGGAGTAATTGCCGTGGATATCGGCCCAGGCGTCTGCGGCGATGGTGCGCTCCCGACACATCGGCCCCTGGGCGCCCATGTGCCAGAAACCCATCTCGACCTGCGTTTCGTCCTCGACCGGCGCCTCCGTCGCGTCCTTGCTCGCCGCCGCGAGCACCGCCCGCGCCAGCTCCTCGGTGGTGGCCGCGACCTCGAGCATGGCCGACCCGCCGCGCCAGCGGATCGCCCGCAGCGTCCAGTCCGCGCCGACGGCGAGCAGAGCGGACACCCCGGACTCGTCGACCGTGCTGCGCAGCAGCGTCGAATCGGCCGGTCGCAGCGGGGCTTCCGCCTTGACCCGTTCCAGCCGGGCGGTGCGCGCGTACGGCTGCTCACCACGCAGATACGGATTCAGCGCCAAGGCGTCGATCACATCCCGCGTGGTGTCAGCGTCGTCGAGCGTCAGCACCCACGGCAGCTCCACAACAGGATCGACCGCAGCCCGCCCACCCCCAACCAACCGAAGCACATCATTCCCACTGGACACCCCGAAATACTCCCCCCGCCAACCGTCCCGGTCCACCCAATTACCGCCTGACTGAACGCAAACGCACGTCTTCTTGCCAGACGCACCGGGAATGGAGCTCCATTCCCGGTGCGTCTGGCAAGAAGACGTGCGTCTGTTTGGCCATAACGCGCAATCCGGGGGCTGCAAATCGGCTCACTTTGGGCATAATGCGCAGTGATGTCCTGATCACTTGCGCAGGACGCTTGGCAGTGGATGCTTGATCCCATAACCATACTGTGGCGTGCCGCACACCCCCGCGGGACGCCCGAAAGGGGCACCGATGACTGAGCAGACACCCGGACCGGTGCAGCTCGTCCAGCCTGACGGACAGCGGGTGGGCATCGCCCGCGACTACGCGGCGCTCGTCGCCGATGTCGGCCCGGACCAGTTGCGCGAACTGTACGAGGACATGGTCCTGGTACGCCGGATCGACACCGAGGCCGTCGCGCTGCAGCGCCAGGGCCACATCGGGCTCTGGGCCCCGCTGCTGGGACAGGAAGCCGCGCAAGTCGGTTCGGCGCACGCCCTGCACCCCGACGACTACGTGTTCGGCAGCTACCGCGAGACCGGCGTCGCCTATTGCCGCGGCGTGGACCCGGCGGTGATGACCAGGATGTATCGCGGTGTCGCCCACTGTAGTTGGGATCCGGAGACCGTGAAGATGACCAACCCCGCCATTGTGGTTGGTTCACAAGGACTGCACGCCACCGGCTATGCCTACGCGGCGCACCTGGACGGCGCCGAGATCGCCACCGTCGCCTACTTCGGCGACGGCGCGACGAGCCAGGGCGACATATCCGAAGCGCTCGGCTTCGCGGCGAGCTGGAGCGCCCCCGTGGTGTTCTTCTGCCAGAACAACCACTGGGCCATCAGCATCCCGGTGCAGGTCCAGACGGCCATCCCGATCGCTCAGCGCGCCACCGGCTTCGGAATACCGTCGATTCAGGTCGACGGCAACGACGTGCTCGCGGTGCTGGCCGTGACCCGGCAGGCCGTGCAGCGCGCCCGCGAGGGCGGCGGACCGTCCTTCGTCGAGGCGATCACCTACCGCATCGGCCCGCACACCACCGCCGACGACCCGACCCGCTACCGGGAGCCTGCCGAGCTGGCCCAGTGGCAGGCCCGCGACCCGATCGACCGGCTGCGGCGGCTACTGGAACGGGAAGGCCTGTGGGACACCGACTTCCAGCAGTCCGTCGGCCGCCGCGCCGACGACACGGCAGCCCGGCTGCGCGCGGCCACCCTGGAGCTGTCGGATCCCGAGCCGGAGGCCATGTTCGACCACGTCTACGCCGAACACCACCGCCTCGTCGATGCCGAGCGCGCTGAATTCCGCGACTACCTCGACTCTTTCACCGAGGTGGCGTCATGACCACCACATTGGCGGGCGCGCTGAACGCGGGCCTGCGCAAAGCCATGGAACGCGACCCGAAGGTCGTGTTGATGGGCGAGGACGTGGGCCGGCTCGGCGGCGTGTTCCGGGTGACCGACGCCCTGCAGAAGGATTTCGGCGAGCGACGCGTGATCGATACGCCGCTGGCGGAATCCGGCATCATCGGGACGGCGTTCGGCATGGCGCTGCGCGGCTACCGACCGGTGTGCGAGATCCAGTTCGACGGGTTCGTGTATCCGGCATTCGACCAGATAGTCTCCCAGGTCGCCAAGATTCACTATCGCACTCAGGGCAACGTCAAGGCGCCATTGACGATCCGAATTCCGTACGGCGGCGGTATCGGCGCGGTGGAACACCACTCCGAGTCGCCGGAGGCCTATTTCGCGCACACCGCGGGGCTGCGGGTGGTCAGCCCCAGCACGCCCGCGGACGCCTATCTCTTGATCCAGCAGGCCATCTCCTGCGACGACCCGGTCGTCTTCTTCGAGCCCAAGCGCCGGTATTGGGACAGAGGCGAGGTGGACGAAAGCGTGGACCTCGCCTCGGCGCTGCCGATGGACCGTGCCCGCGTCGTGCGCGGCGGACGCGATGCCACCCTCGTGGCGTACGGGACCATGACCGCCACGGCGTTGACGGCCGCCGGAATCGCCGCTACGGAAGGGCACGACCTCGAAGTGATCGACCTGCGGTCACTGTCGCCGATCGATTTCGACGCCATCGAGACCTCGGTGCGCAAGACCGGCCGTCTGGTTGTCGTGCACGAGGCCCCGATGTTCGCCGGAATCGGGGCCGAAATCGCCGCCCGCGTCTCCCAGCGCTGCTTCTATCAACTGGAGTCTCCGGTGCTGCGCGTCGCGGGCTACGACATTCCTTACCCCCCAGCAAAACTCGAGAAGCATCACCTCCCCGATCCGGACCGGATCCTGGCCGCCGTCGACAAGGCCCTCGCGGCGTAGCCCGCAGTCGGTCGCATTTAAGTCGGGCTGAAATGGGGCCGTCCGTCGCGGCGAATCGCCCTTCGCGTCACACCGGCCGACCACCCACGACAACAGGTAGGTTCAACCCATGACTGAGGACAAGTCCGGTCCTGACCACGTAGTGCTCGAGTTCCGACTGCCGGACCTGGGCGAGGGTCTCACCGACGCCGTCCTGGTGCGCTGGCGGGTCGCCGTCGGGAATTCGGTGGAGCTCAATCAGCCGATCGCCGAGGTCGAAACCGCCAAGGCCGAGGTCGAGTTGCCTTCGCCGTTCGCAGGCAGAGTGGTCGAACTGCTCGCCGATCCGGGCGACACGGTGCCGGTCGGCGCCACCCTCATCCGAATCGCCACCGCCGCACCACAACCCGGCCAACCCGCCCCCGTCGCGGCGCCGCGCCCGCAGC
>JABFVX010000140.1 GCA_013362555.1 Mycobacteriaceae bacterium | reverse complement strand
CGTCGCGACCGGGGAACCGCCCAAGCCCGCACCCGGCGAGATCACGCTGACCGGCGGCGCCCTGCCCGCCATCGACATCGACGCCGCCGCCGACTGGCCGCGGCACGGAGTCCTGCTCGATGCCCGCGCCCCCGAGCGCTACCGCGGCGAGGTCGAGCCGGTCGACCCGCAGGCGGGCCACATCCCGGGCGCGGTGTCCGCGCCCACCGTCGCCAACCTCGACGCCGCCGGGCTTTTCGCGGATCCGCAGACGCTGCGCGCCCGGTTCGCCGCCCTCGGCGCGGCCGACGACCGCCCGGTCGCGGTCTACTGCGGCTCCGGTGTCAATGCCGCCCACCAGATCGCCGCCCTCGCCGCCGCGGGCATCCCCGCCGCGCTGTTCCCCGGCTCGTGGTCCCAGTGGTCGAACGACCCCGCCCGCCCCATCGCGACCTGAAACGGACTTCCAGAATGACCCGTGACGTGCGTTGAGCGCACGCCACGGGTCATTCTGGAAATCAGGGGCAGGTGGTGGCGACTGTGGTGAGGGCGGCGTGGTCGGCTCGGGTCAGGGGGAGGCCGTAGTGCTGCGCGGCGGTCAGGTACTTGCCCGCGAAGTAGCAGCGGTAGGCGTGGTTGGGCGGGAGCCAGTCCGCGGGGGTTTTGTCGCTCTTGTTCTGGTTCTGGGCGCCGTCCACCGCCAAAAGGGTGATGTCGAGGTCGTTGGCGTAGCGGGCGCGCAGTTCGGGCGGCCACGCCGCCGCGCCCATGTCCCAGGCGGCGGCCAGCGGATACACGTGGTCGATCTGCACCGCGCCCGCGTCCTGTTTGGTGAAAGTGATCTGCTTGCCGGTGTAGGGGTCGTCGAGGATGCCGTGTTCCACGACGCAGTCGTGGGTGCCGGGGCGCAGGCGCACCTCGCGCAGCTGCTTGGCGAGGACGTTGTTGCGGGTGTCGCAGCCGTCGTGGCCGCCCGGCGCGGTGGTGTCGTCGCTCCAGGCCGGGCCGAACACGCAGGCGCGGCCCGCGCGGCAGTCCCGGTCGTAGCCGGGCACATTGCCTCGGCTGTCGACCACCGTCACCGACGCCAGCAGCCGGTCCAGGTCGGCGCGTGCTGGGCTGCCTGGCGCGGGTGCGGTTTGAGTGAACGAGCAGCAACTGATCACCAGTATCGCGGCCGCTGTGAAAACCCCAGTTGACAGTGGCCGTGCCGTCACCGCTAAGTTAACCACTGTTCCCCCCTAGGAGCGTGGATTGGGCGAGCGTCCCGAGACGCGGTAGTGGCCTCGGTCACTACGATGTGCCTACCAGGGTGACAGAGTTGTCGGCGAGAGCAGGTTGAATCATGGTTCGCGAATTGACTCACTTCGTCGCAGGGCGCGCACACGCGGGAGAGTCGGGCCGATTCGGCGACGTCTTCGACCCGAACACCGGGCAGGTGCAGGCGCGGGTCCCGCTGGCTTCGGCCGCCGAGGTGGCCGCCGCGGTGGCGAACGCCGAAACCGCGCAGCGGGAGTGGGCGGCGCAGAACCCGCAGAAGCGGGCCCGAGTGCTGATGAAGTTCCTCCAGTTGGTCGCCGACGAGACGGACGCGCTCGCGGCGCTGCTGTCCGGCGAACACGGCAAGACCGTCCCGGACGCCAAGGGCGACATCCAGCGCGGCCTGGAGGTCGTTGAATTCGCTTGCGGGATACCGCATCTGCTCAAAGGTGAGCACACCGAGGGCGCCGGCGGCGGCATCGACGTGTTCTCGCTGCGCCAGCCGCTGGGCGTGGTCGCGGCGATCACCCCGTTCAACTTCCCGGCGATGATCCCGCTCTGGAAGGCCGCGCCCGCGCTGGCCTGCGGCAACGCCGTGATTCTCAAACCGAGTGAGCGGGACCCGTCGGTGCCGCTGCGGCTGGCGGAGCTGTTCGTCGAGGCCGGGCTGCCGCCAGGTGTGCTCAATGTGGTCAACGGCGACAAGGACGCGGTCGACGCGCTGCTGGCGGATCCGCGCGTCCAGGCCGTCGGGTTCGTCGGGTCGACGCCGATCGCGCAGTACATCTACGAGACCGCCACCGCCGCGGGCAAGCGCGCGCAGTGTTTCGGCGGGGCGAAGAACCACGCGGTAGTCATGCCGGACGCGGACTTGGATGACGTCGCCGATCAGCTGGTCGGCGCGGGATACGGCTCGGCGGGGGAGCGGTGCATGGCGATCTCGGTCGCGGTGCCGGTGGGGGAGGAGACCGCGGACCTGCTGGTGGCGAAGCTGGCCGAGCGGGTTCGCAAACTCACGGTGGGCCGATCGGATGCTCCCGGAGTGGATTTCGGCCCGCTGGTCGGCGCGGACGCGCTCGCCCGGGTGGACGGCTACCTCGACATCGGCGTCGCCGAGGGCGCGGAGCTGGTGGTGGACGGCCGCGGGCAGGTCCCGGACGGGTGCGCGGGCGGATTCTTCACGGGCCCGAGCCTTTTCGACCGGGTTACGCCGCAGATGCGGATCTACCGGGAGGAGATCTTCGGCCCGGTGCTGGCGGTGGTGCGCGCACGGGACTACGAGGAGGCGCTGCGGCTGCCGAGCGAGCACGAATTCGGCAACGGGGTAGCGATTTTCACCTCCGACGGCGACATAGCGCGGGATTTCGCGAGCCGAGTGCAGGTGGGCATGGTCGGGGTGAACGTGCCGATTCCGGTGCCCATCGCGTACCACACGTTCGGCGGTTGGAAGCGGTCCGGCTTCGGCGACCTCAACCAGCACGGCCCGGACTCCATCCGCTTCTACACCAAGACCAAGACCGTCACTCAGCGCTGGCCCGCGAGCACCCTGCACCGCGCGACGGCGCCGAAGTCCGCCACCGATCACTTCGTGATCCCGACAATGGATTGAGCGCCCATGCCTGAACCGAGCCTGAAATCCTCCAGAGTGACCCATGGCGTGCGTCCAACGCACTTCACGGGTCATTCTGGAGGTTTGCAAACCGAGGGTGGGTTCCGAACTGGGGGTGGGTTGTGAGCCGGCTGTACGGGCTGTCCGACGACGAGCGCGCCATCACCGCGATGGCGCGCGACTTCACGGCGGAGTACTTGACGCCGTACGCGCTGGAATGGGATGAGCGCAAACACTTCCCGGTCGAGGTGTTCGCCAAGGCGGGCGCGCTCGGGATGGGCGCGATCTATATTCCGGAGGAACACGGCGGCGCCGGGCTGAGCAGGCTGGACGGGGTGCGGATTTTCGAGCAGCTCGCGTCCGGGTGCCCGGTGACGGCCGCGTTCGTGTCGATCCACAACATGGCGACCTGGATGATCGCCACCTACGGCGACGACGCCCAGCGCGCGCAGTGGCTGCCGACGTTGTTGCCGATGGAGTCGCTCGCGTCGTACTGCCTGACCGAACCCGGCGCGGGTTCGGACGCGGCCGCCCTGAGCACCAAGGCCGTTCGCGACGGCGACGACTATGTGCTGACCGGGGTGAAGCAGTTCATCTCCGGTGCGGGCGCGTCGCAGGTGTACGTGGTCATGGCGCGCACCGGAGCGGAAGGGCCGCGCGGGATCTCGACGTTCGTGGTGCCGATCGACACGCCCGGACTGAGCTTCGGGGCGAACGAGAAGAAGATGGGCTGGAACGCCCAGCCCACGCGCCAGGTGATCTTCGACCAGGCGCGGGTGCCGGCGGCGAACCTGATAGGCGGTGTGGGCAACGGCTTCCGGATCGCGATGGCCGGGCTGAACGGCGGTCGGCTCAACATTGCGGCGTGCTCGCTCGGCGGCGGCCAGGCCGCGTTCGACAAGGCTGTCGGATACCTGCGGCAGCGCAAGGCCTTCGGGCAGCGGACGCTCGATTTCCAGGGCTTGCAGTTCCAGCTTGCCGACATGCGCACCGACCTGGAGGCGGCGCGGACGCTGCTGTGGCGGGCCGCCGCGGCCCTGGATGCCGACGCCGCGGACAAAGTGGCCCTGTGCGCGATGGCGAAGAAGTTCGTCACCGACGCGTGTTTCGACGTGGCGGACAAGGCGTTGCAGCTGCACGGCGGCTACGGGTACCTGTCCGAGTACGGGGTCGAGAAGATCGTGCGCGACCTGCGGGTAAACCGAATCCTGGAGGGCACCAACGAAATCATGCGGGTGGTGATCGCCCGGTCGATCATCGCCGACGCGGACCGACAGAAAGGGCAATAGTGGCCGCCAAGGGCGAGCGAACCGAAAGGGAAACCCTCGAACCCGAGGTGATTCTGGCCGAGCGGGACGGCCTGGGCTGGATAACTCTGAACCGCCCCAAGGCGATCAACGCCCTGACCCACGGCATGGAGCGGGCCATCACTCCCGCGCTGCGGCGCTGGGCCGCCGCCGACGCGATCCGCGCGGTGGTGCTGACCGGCGCGGGCGAGCGCGGCCTCTGCGCGGGCGGCGACATCGTCGCGATCTACCACGCCGCCAAGACCGGGGACCGCGCCGAAGCGCGGGAAGCGGCCGAGTTCTGGCGGGCGGAATACGAGCTCAACCATGCGATCTCGCGGTTTCCGAAGCCGTACGTGGCGGTGATGGACGGGATCGTCATGGGCGGCGGCGTCGGACTGGCCGCGCACGGCAGCGTCCGCGTCGTGACCGAGCGGTCCATGGTCGGCATGCCGGAGGTCGGCATCGGCTTCGTCCCGGATGTCGGCGGCACCCACCTGCTCGCCCGCGCGCCCGGCCTGATCGGCCGCCACGTCGCGCTCACCACCGCGCGCATGAGCGGCGCGGACGCCATCGCGGCAGGCTTCGCAGACCACCATGTCCCGGCCGACGCCCTCCCGGCGCTGCTCGACGCGCTCGGCGTCGATCCTGTCGTCGACGCGGTAGCCCGGTTCGCCACGCCCGCACCGGAATCCGAGCTTGCGGTGCAGCGCGACTGGATCGACGACTGTTATGCGGCGGACACGCCCGCCGAGATCGTGCGCAGGCTCTGCGCCCACGGCGACGCCGCGGCGCGCAAGGCGGCCGAGCAGATCCTGGCCAAGTCGCCGATCGCGGTGTCGGTCGCGCTGCGTTCACTGCGCGCCGCGGCCGAAACCGACTCGCTCGCGGAGAATCTCAACCGCGAGTTCCGGGTGTCGGTGGCCGCGCTGCGGTCTCACGACCTGGTCGAGGGTATTCGGGCGCAGGTGATCGACAAGGACCGCAACCCGCGCTGGTCGCCCGCCACGCTGGACGACGTCACCGAAGCGCAGATCGACACGTATTTCGAGGATCTGGGCGACCGAGAGCTCGGGTTGCGGGATGTGACCGTGCAGTCGGAAGGGCAGTCATGACAGTGATCGGATTCGTCGGGCTCGGGCACATGGGCGGCCCGATGGCGGCCAACCTGGTCACAGCCGGGCACCGGGTGCTGGGCTACGACCTCGCGCCGGCCGCCCGCGATCAGGCGGCCGCGGCGGGAGTGGAGATCGCCGAGTCCGCGCGGGCCGCCGCGGAGCCGGCGGACGCGGTGATCACCATGCTCCAGAGCGGAACTCAGGTGATCGGCCTCTACACCGACGCGCTGCTGCCGGCCGCCGGCGCGGGCACGCTGTTCGTCGACTGCTCCACCATCGACGTGGCGGACGCCAAAACGGCTGCGGCCCTCGCGGTGAACGCGGGCCACTTGGCGGTGGACGCCCCGGTGTCGGGGGGCGTCGCGGGCGCAGTCGCAGGCACGCTGACCTTCATGGTCGGCGGCCCGGACGCCGCGGTCGCCGCGGCCGAGCCGCTGCTGGC
>JABFVX010000548.1 GCA_013362555.1 Mycobacteriaceae bacterium | reverse complement strand
GGGCACGCCGCTGCAATACACCCCCTACACCACGCCGGGCACCGAGACCGCGGCCTTCCTGCGGCGGCCGCCCGAGCGGCCGCGCATCCTGGTGACCCGCAGCACCATGCTGGGCGACGGGCCCGACCCGATGCTCCGGTCGGTGCTGCGCGCCGCGCCGCACGTCGACGCCGAGATCGTCATCGTGCGGCCGAACCGGGCCGTCGAGCGCGCGGACAGCCTGCCCGCCAACGTCCGCACTGTCGGGTGGACGGCGCTGCACGAAGCGCTCCCGCACTGCACGGCGGTGGTCAATCACGGCGGAGCGGGTTCGGTCTACGCCGCGTTGCACGCCGGCGTGCCGCAGCTGGCCACCCCGGCCCCAGGGGATCGACGCTGGAACGCAGAACTGGTGCAACAGCGGGGCGCGGGCCTCGCCGCCCGCGCAGGGCGGATCACCGCGGAACAGCTCACCGCCCTGGTCACCGACGCCGCCCTGGCCGACGCGGCCCGCGCCGTCTCCGCCGAGATCGCGGCGATGCCGACCGTCGCCGCGGCCGCCGACCGGACGCTCGCCCTCGCCTGCGCCTCCGCACCCCCGAATCCCCGCTCGACAGGCACCATTCCATGACTCAGCCCGATCCCGTATTCCATCCCGCCTTCGACATCGGCGCCGCGACGCTCGACTGCGGAGTCGAGCCGCGCACCGACAGCTACGACGCGGTCGAATGGCCGGACTATGTCCCGCTGGTGGACTGGTCTGGGTGCGAGCCCACCCCCGATCAGGCGGTCATGAACCGGTGGCTGACGACGAGACCGCTCGACGCCCTCGCCATCCTCCATGTCGGAGCAGGCAATTCGTCGCCCGCCCGCCTGGCCGCGAGCACGGCGCGCGCGGTCGACGCGGTCACCGTGTCTCCGCACGAGCTGACCCACGCCCGCGGGCTCGAATTGCCGGGCTACACAGTACATCTGGTCAACAAGTACAGCGAGCAATTCGCCTGCGCCTTGACCGGCCGACAGTTCGACTGCATCCTCGACAACAATCTGGTGAGTTTCGCCTGTTGCCAGCGCCACGCCGAGCGCTACTTCGAAACGCTCGCCGCGCTGTTGAATCCCGACGGGATCATCGTGACTCATCGGCTGGGAATGCGGTTCATCCTGGAATCCGCGGGCGTCGAGAAGGTCTGGCGCCTCGACACCGGCGCACTGCGCACCATCGCCGCCGCGTACGGCTGGCAGGTCGCCCCGTTCGCAGGCCTGCACTTCCTCGGCGCCCCGAGCGCCGTCGCCGGGCTCCATCTGGCCCCCTCCCCCGCCACCGCCCTGCTGCGGCTGCGCCTGCGCGCCGCCGTCTTGCCCGCCACGATCCGCATGGCGCGCTCGTTCCCCGCCGGGCTCACCGGCACCGTCATTCGCACCTTCCGCGACAAACGCACCCCCACGCGCCGCCCACACCGGAAGCCACACCTCCAGAACGACCCATGAGTTGCGTTGACCGCAACTCATGGGTCGTTCTGGAGGTCATTGGAGCCTGCTAGGCGGCGGGGGCTCGGGCGGGGCGGGCAGCGTGGACGGTGCGCTGGGCGAACGCACCGATGGCCGTGATCGCGGCACGGGCTTCGGGCAGCACGTCGGAGAGGATGTGGAATACGTGCGGGGCGCGGTCCCACACCTGCATCTCACAGTCGACGCCCGCCTCGGCGCAGCGCTGTGCCAGCCGCTCGGCGTCCGACATCAGCACCTCCGTCGAGCCCACCTGGATCAAGACCGGCGGCAGCCCGGTGAAGTCGTGATTCACCGGCGACCATGCCGGATCGAGGCCGCGGCCGCCGGCGGCCGCGAACCCCCACCGCGCGACCATTCCGAGCGCATCGCTAGGGATGTAGGGATCCCGGCCCGCGTTCGGGTGCGCACACCGCGCCGCGTCGTCCAGATCGCTCCACGGCGAGATGGCCACGATCGCGCCCGGCAGCGGAAGCCCGTCGTCGCGCAGCCGCAGCGACAGCAGGAACGCCAACCCCGCGCCTGCCGAATCTCCGCAGAGCACAATGCGTTCCGCCGGGAAGCCGACGTCGAGCAGGTGCAGGTAGGCACTGCGGCAGTCCTCGACGCTCTGCACGATATGCGCGGAAGGCAGTTGCCGGTACTCCACAGCGAGTACCGGCAACCGCGCCGCCGCAGCGATTTTGGCGACCATCCGCCGATGCGTGTTCAGGCCGCACGTGATGAAGCCGCCGCCGTGGAAGTACACCATCGCGGCATCGGCGCCGGTCATCAGGTCGACTGTGGTGTCGTGCCACAGCCATTCCGCACGGAAGCCGTCGAGCAGGTGCTGCCTGCGACGGGCGTCGCGCGGCGGCGCCAGCACCGCCGCGGGCGCGTCGACGAGCCTGCTCGCGGCGAACACCCACTTCGTCCGGACCGGCAGCACCTTGCCCGCGAAGGTCAACGCCTCGAGCACCGGGCGGACGGTGGACGCCAGCAGCGGGCTCACGATCCGCGTCGCCGCACTCGCGGGGCCGCTTCGCGTCACGCGCGCCGAGCCAGCCTCGCTTGCCGCTGCGGCGCTCACCAAAGCCGACGTCATCGCCCCAACCTCCGTCCGCTCCGTTGCGGTGGCACCAGCATATGGCCGGAAGTGATCCACGTAACGCCTGTTATCAAAACGTCCATATCGGGCGACCGTGCCGTTGCCACACTGTGCCGCATTCGTTCGCGTCGAGAGGTTTAGCCCGAACACACCTCTCCGGAACGGGTGATTCCGACGGCGTTTTCACATCTTCGGTGCCGACCGGTTCCTTGGTAACTTGGGTCCGATGCCCGCTTCCGAAGCGCACGCCGAAGGTTCCGCCGCGGCCCAGCCCGCCGCGGAGTTGGACTATCGCTTCACCCTGGCCAACGAGCGCACCTTCCTGGCGTGGATCCGTACCGCGTTGGGCCTGCTCGCCGGGGGCGTCGCGGTGCACACACTGGTAGAGCCGCTGCGGATGCACGGAATGCGGACGGCAATCGCGATGTCGGCGATCGTGCTCGCGGTGGTGCTGTCTGCGGGGGCTTACCGGCAGTGGCGCGCGGTGGGGCGCGCGATGCGGACGGGCCTGCCCCTGCCCGCGAACGCACTGGTCCCGATTCTCGCGGCGGGCGTCGCACTGGTCTCGGCCCTCGCCGTCATCGGGGTGCTGCGGTCGTGACGGGCGCCGACGCCGACACCGGCTTGGCGCGCGAGCGCACGGCGCTCTCATGGCGGCGCACCGCGATCGCCGCCATGGCCAACGGCGCGCTGTTGAGCAAGGTCACGGTCGCCGGCGGAACAGGCTGGAAGCCGACCGGGCTGGTCCCGCTGTGCGGCGTCGTCACGCTGCTGCTCGTTGCCGCCGCCGCGTTCCTGCGCGGCCGCGCGCTGCAACACGGCCGCCACGACGGCGCACAGCCGCTGATCGCTGCGGTGTCGGCGGCCGTTGCGGCGGTCGGACTGGCAGTAGTCGTCATGGCGGCCACCCATGCAGTCTGACGCGCCTGGCCACATAAACAGCACCAACAACAGGGAGGTTCGACCATGACCGCCGCAATGTCGGAGCCAAGCGCCCACATCGTCGCCGCCCACAAGGAGATCGAGGCGCGGCTGCCGTTCGCGGACACCGCCGATCAGGCCGACGCCGACCGCGGATTCATCACTGCCCTCGAGCCCGGCACGGTCCGCGATGCCGAGGGAAACACGGTGTGGGACAACGACTCTTATGGCTTCCTGCACGAATCCTGCCCGGCGTCGGTCAATCCGAGTCTGTGGCGGCAGTCCGGCCTGGTCATCCGGCAGGGCCTGTACGAGGTCACCCCGGGCATCTACCAGATTCGCGGCCTCGACCTGTCCAACATGACGCTGGTGGAGGGCGATTCCGGCGTGATCGTCATCGATCCGCTGATCTCCGCCGAGACGGCCGCCGCCGGGCTCGCGCTCTACCGCGCACACCGCGGTGACCGCCCGGTTACCGGCCTGATCTACACCCATTCCCACGTCGACCATTTCGGCGGCGCCATGGGCGTCACGACAGTCGACGACGTCGCCGCCGGCCGCTGCCCGGTGATCGCTCCCGCCGGGTTCCTCGAGCACGCCGTCGCCGAGAACGTCTACGCGGGAACCGCGATGTCGCGTCGGGCCGCATACATGTACGGCGCCGCACTGCCCCGCGGCCCGAAAGGCTCAGTGGGCGCGGGCCTCGGACAGACCACCTCCATCGGCACGATCACACTGATCGCCCCGACCCTCGACGTCACCCACACCGGGCAGGAGGAGACGGTCGACGGGGTGCGCATCGTCTTCCAGGTCACCCCGGGCACCGAGGCGCCCGCGGAAATGAACTTCCACTTCCCCCAGCGCCGCGCGCTGTGCATGGCCGAGAACGCCACGCACACCCTGCACAACCTGCTCACCCTGCGCGGTGCGCTGGTCCGCGACCCGCACGTGTGGGCAAAATACCTCACCGAGGCGATCAACCTGTTCGCCCACGACAGCGACGTGCTGTTCGCCTCCCACCACTGGCCGACCTGGGGCGGCGACCGACTCGTCCATTACCTCAGTGTGCAGCGCGACCTGTACGGCTACCTGCACGACCAGACGCTGCGCCGTCTCAACCAGGGCTATGTCGGCAGCGAGATCGCCGAAACCTTCCAGCTGCCGCCCGCATTGGAGAACTCCTGGCACGCCCGCGGCTACTACGGCTCGGTCAGCCATAACGTCAAGGCGATCTACCAGCGCTACATGGGCTGGTTCGACGGCAACCCCGCACACTTGTGGGAGCACCCGCCGGTCGAATCCGCGCGGCGCCATGTGGATTTCATGGGCGGCTCCGACGAGGTGCTGCGCAAGGCCCGAAAGGCCTATGACGACGGCGATTACCGCTGGGTTGCCCAAGTCGTCAACTACGTCGTGTTCGCCGATCCGGCCAACGAGGCCGCGAAAGCGTTGCAGGCCGACACTTTCGAACAGCTCGGCTACGGCGCCGAATGCGGTCCCTGGCGCAATTTCTTTCTCTCCGGCGCCTTTGAACTGCGCAACGGCGCCTTCGGCACACCGACCCAGGCCAACGCGCCGTCGATGCTGGCCGCACTCACCGTCGAGCAGCTCTTCGACGCTCTCGCGCTGCGGGTGGACGCCCCCAAGGCCTGGGACCTGCACCTCATCACCGACTGGCACGTGACCGACGAGAACCGCGTGCACCGCACGGAATTGCGCAACGGCCTGCTGGTCCACTTCGACCGCTTGCCCGACGACTCCCTGCCCGAGCCCGACGCCGCTTTCACGATGACCCGGGCGATTCTGCTGCGCGGCCTGCTCGGTCAGGAGTTCCCGGCCCTGCTGGCCGCGGGCGACATCACCGCCGAGGGCGACCCCGCCAAACTCATGGCCCTTGTCGGCGTCCTCGACGAACCCGACCCCGACTTCGCCATCGTCACCCCGTAACCCGCGGTCCACCTACTCCGACGAGGAACCGACAGGAGACGCCGTGGCCCACAGCAGCGCCGCCGACGCGATCGGGCAGATTCTGGTGCACGCGCTGGGGGTGGCGATCACGCCCATCGCCCTGGTCGCGGCGGCGGCACTGCTGGCCGCCCCGCCGACGGGGCGGCGGCGCGGCGCCGTCGCGTTGGCCGCCGGCTGGGCGTGCGCGGCAGCCGCCGTGCTTGCGATATTCATCGCGGTCGCCGCGATGCGCGGCGCGCACCGCGACCACGGCCC
>JABFVX010000209.1 GCA_013362555.1 Mycobacteriaceae bacterium | reverse complement strand
GCCCGCCTCCTCCCGGCGGGCGCATGACAAAGTCTGCGTTCCGGTAGCTCCGGACCCTGTCCATAAACTGGAACGTGTTCTAGTATTGCGGCATGCGTACCGAGATCTGTGAACGTCTGGGGATCGAGTTCCCCCTCTTCGCCTTCACCCACTGCCGCGACGTCGCGGCGGCGGTGAGCAATTCCGGCGGGCTCGGGGTGCTCGGCGCGGTCGGCTTCTCCGCCGAACAGCTCGAGGTCGAGCTGACCTGGCTCGACGAGCACGTCAACGGCATCTACGGGGTCGATCTGGTCATTCCCTCCAAGTACGAGGGCAAGGGCATCGACGGCCTGTCGCCGGAACAGCTCGAGGCCGAGCTGGCCAAGAACGTGCCGCAGCAGCACCGCGACTTCGCCGCCCGGCTGCTCTCCGACCACGGCGTGCCGGAACTGCCCGAAGACGAGCACCACGCCCAGCTGCTCGGCTGGACCGCCACCACCGTGGCGCCGCAGATCGAGGTCATTCTCCGGCACCCCAAGGCCAAACTCGTCGCCAATGCCCTCGGCACCCCGCCTCCGGACGTCGTGGCGCAGATTCAGGAGTCGGGCAGGCTGATCGGCGCGCTGTGCGGCTCGGTGAAGCACGCGCTCAACCACAAGAACGCAGGGCTGGACTTCGTCGTCTGCCAGGGCACCGAGGGCGGCGGCCACTGCGGCGAGGTGTCCTCGATGGTGTTGTGGCCGCAGGTGATCGACGCCATCGGCGACATGCCGGTGCTCGCCGCAGGCGGCATCGGCGACGGCCGCCAGGTTGCCGCGGCGCTGGCCATGGGCGCACAGGGAGCCTGGACCGGCTCGCTGTGGCTCACGGTCGAGGAGGCCAACGTGCCGCCCGCCCAGATGCAGACCTACATCGACGCCACCAGCCACGACACCGTCCGCTCGCGCTCGTGGACCGGCAAGCCGTGCCGCATGCTCAAAAACGACTGGACCGACGCGTGGGAACGTGACGACACCCCGAACCCGCTGCCGATGCCGCTGCAGATGATGGTGGCCCTCGACGGCGTCAAGCGCGGCCACCGCTATCCCGAGCAGGCCAAGGACGTGAACTTCAACCCGGTCGGCCAGGTCGTGGGGATGATGACCAAAGTCGAGCGCACCGCCGACGTCATGCAGCGCCTCATCGAGGAGTACGTGGAATCCTGCGAGCGCCTCAACAAGCTCAACGGCGCCTGAGCGAGTCGGCAGTGACTGTTGTTGTGAGCGGATCCGCGTCCGGCATCGGCGCGGCGGCGGTGCAGCGGCTGCGCCGGGACGGGCGTGAAGTCCTCGGTGTCGACCTCCGCGGCGCCGACGTCGTGGCCGACCTCGCCGACGCCGAAAATCGAACGGCCGCAGTGGCGTCGATACTGGAACGCTGTTCCGGTAGCCTCGACGGCGTCGTGCTGTGCGCGGGGCTCGGGCCGCACGTGTCCGACCCGCAACGGGTGGTGGACGTGAACTACCATGGCGCCCTGGCGCTGCTCGACGGGCTGTTTCCGGCACTGCAGAACGGCTCCGAGCCCGCCGCCGTCGTGGTGTCGTCGGTGGCGTCGACCCACATCACCTGGGCCGACAACCCGATTCGCACCGGCACCCTGGCCGAAGCCTTCGCGCAGGCAGGCGATTTCGCGGGCAGCGTCGCCTACGCCAGCTCCAAGAACGCGCTCACCGTGGCGGTGCGCACGCGCACGCCGGCCTGGGGAGCGGCCGGAGTGCGGCTCAACACCGTGGCGCCGGGCAGCGTCGACACGCCGCTGTTGCAAGCCGGGCTCGACGATCCGCGCTACGGCGCTCTGATCCGGGACTTCACCGCGCCGATCGGCCGGACCGGCTCCCCCGCCGAGATAGCGGCGCTCATCGGATATCTTCTCGGCCCGCAGGCCGGATTCATCCACGGCGCCCAGTTCGTCATCGACGGCGGCTCCGACGCGGTCCTGCGCCCCACCGCATTCTGACCCGAGGTTCTGACCCGAGCCGTGCGTGTTTACACCCGCAGCGCGCGTTCACACCCGCAGCTGCGGGTGTGAACGCGCGCTGCGGGTGTAAACACGCACGGCAGGACTAGTCTCGTCTGGGCGAGCGACACGAGGAGCGCTCTCAGGGAGGATTGCCGTGGGTGTACACATGCTCCGCCGGTGCGTCGCCGCCGTGGCTGCGGTCGCGGCCGGACTTGTCGCCGTCGCGCCTGCCGCGGCGGCGCCGGCCGATCCGCTCGCGCGGTTCAGCGGGCAACATTTGGACTGGAAGTCGTGCGGCAACAAGGATCTCGACCCGGCCGGGGCGCGGTGCGCCGAGGTGACCGTGCCGCTGGACTACGCAGATCCGGCAGGCCGCACGCTCGCCGTGGCGATATCCCGGATACCGGCGACCGACGCTCGGCACCGACGCGGCATCCTGCTGTTCAATCCCGGCGGTCCCGGCGCGGGCGGGCTGGCCATGCCCGCTCGTCCCAACGCGCTCGCCCCCGAGGTGCGGTCCCGGTACGACCTGATCGGGTTCGACCCGCGCGGCGTCGGCCGCTCCGCCCCGGTGAACTGCGGCTGGAAACCGCCGACGGCGATGATGTCCGCCGGTTTCGACCAGACCGGGTTCGCCCGCGACGCCGTGTACTTCGGCGGAGTCGCGGCGTCCTGCCTCGCCGTCGACGGCGCCAGGATCCGACACATCACCACCCGCAACACGGCCCGCGACATGGACCTCATCCGCGCCGTCCTCGGCGAGCGCACCCTCAACTACTACGGCGTGTCGTACGGCACGTATCTCGGCACGGTATACCTGCAGATGTTCGGGGACCGAGCCGACCGCGTGCTGCTCGACAGCGCGATGGACCCCGACGCCACGGGCGTGGGCTACATGGGCATGGCGAACGAGATCGCCCTCGACGACTGGGCCCGCTGGGTTTCCGCTCATGACGGCGAATACCACTTGGGCGCAACTGTTCCCGCGGTCCGGGCCACGCTTGCCGAATTGCAGCGCAAGGTGGCGCGCAGGCCGATGCCGTGGCAGAACTTCTTTCTGGACGAACACCAGCTCCCGCCGCTGCTGTTCGCGTTCGTGCGCGATTTCCGCGTCAACGACCTGCTCGCCAAGGCGATTCGGCAGATCGCGGTGACGCCGGACGGCGCCCCGCTGCGGGTGGACGGCCCGGTGCAGGACTTCCTCATCGGCCAGATGGCACTGGACAATCCGGCGTTCTTCGCGGTCTCGTGCGGAGACCACGAGTTTCCGCACGATCCGCAGTGGTACTGGCGTGACATCGAATCGCACCGGGCCACCGAGCCGGTGTTCGGGCCGATGGTGCGCAGCGTCTCACCCTGCGCCTGGTGGCCCGCACCGACCGAATCCCCGACCGCCGTGGGCAACTCCCGGCCCGTGCTCATCACCCAGTCGACGATGGACACCCGCACCCCGTACCACGGTGCAGTAGCGCTGCACCACAAACTCACCGGCTCCCGCCTGGTGACGCTGCGCGACGTCCGCATCCACGGAGCGTTCCGACCCGGCCTGAGCCGCTGCCTCAACGACACCGTCAACGCCTACTTCCGCACCGGCGCCCTTCCCCCGTCAGACCGCACCTGCACGCTCTAGAAGCGCTCCTTCACACACCAGAAGCGCTCTTGAATGACTCGTGACGTGCGTTGAACGCACGTCACGAGTCATTCAAGAGGGATCCGGTGTCAGGTGTCGCCCATGACTGCGCCCTCGCGGCGGGGGTCCGCACCGCCGACGATGCCGTCCTTGTCGCGGTGCAGCGCGCTCAGGCCGGAGCTCTGCGGAGCCACCGACACCGTGTGGCCCATGGCGCGCAAGCGCGTGACCAACGGGTCGCGGGAGCCGTTGTCGGTCGCGTCGACGGCGGGCGCTTCTCCGCCCACGGCGGTCACCGGGCTGTTCGCCGCGCCGAAGTCCACCTCCGACACCGACTGCTGCGGGTCGAGACCCCAATCCAGCATCGACACCAGCGTTTTCACGACGAACTGGATGATCACCGACCCGCCGGGCGATCCGACGACGTCGGTCAGGTCGCCGCGGCCGCCTGCGGCAGTGCGCGCGAAGACCAGAGTGGGGCTCATGGAGCTGCGCGGGCGCTTGCCCGGCTGCACCCGGTTCGCCACCGGGACGCCCTGGGCGTCGACCGGCTCCGCGGCGAAATCGGTGAGCTGGTTGTTCAACACGAACCCGTCGACCAGGTGGAACGAGCCGAACGCCGACTCCACCGTGGTCGTCATCGCCGCGGCGTTGCCGTCCTTGTCGATCACCGAGATGTGGCTCGTGCCGTGTTCGGGCTGCTGCGGTCCCACGCCGAGCGGCACCGGGCCGAAGTCGCCCGCACGCGCCGTGCCCATGCTCCGTTCGGGGTTGATCAGGCCCGCGCGCTCGGCCAGGTAGTTCTGGTTCAGCAGGGTCTCGGCAAGCGGGCCGGGCGGCGGGACGAAATCCGGGTCGGCGACGTACTTGTCGCGGTCGGCGTAGGCAAGCCGCTCCGCCACTGAAATCAGGTGCACTGCATGGGCGGTGGGCGCGCCGCCGTCACGGTCCGGGCGCGGCGGGCGCAGCGCGCCCAGGTCGACGTGCGACAGGATGCCCAGCGTCGCTGCCACGGCCGTGCCGCCGGACGAGGGCGGCGGCATCCCGCAGAGTTCGAACCGGCGGTAGGGGCCGCACAGGGCGGTGCGCTTCTGCGCGCGGTAGCGGGCCAGGTCGTCGAGCGTCATCGCGCTGGGGGTGCGCCCGCCCGCGGTCGACCCGGCCGCCTCGGCGATGTCGCGCGCGATCGCGCCGGTGTAGAACGCCTGCGCGCCATCGGATGCGATGGCGCCCAAGGTTTTCGCCATTGCCGGGTTGGTCAGCGTCGTCCCCTCGCGCTTGGGCGTCGCGTCCGCGCCGAGGAAGTACGCCCGGGCCTCGGGATCGGCTGCGAGATCTTTGGCGGACACGGCGATCTGCGCCGCCAGCCGGTGACTGATCGCAAACCCGTTGTCCGCCAGCCGGATCGCCGGGTCGAACAGGTTCCGCCACGGGGTGCGGCCGTGCTCGGAGTGCGCGAGCTCCAGCATGCGCAGCACCCCGGGCACCCCGATCGAGCGCCCGCTGGCGCGCGCGCTCGGGACGGGAGCGGAGCGCTCGCCGTCGCTGATCCAGCGCAGGTAGTTCTCCCCCGCCGCCGCGGGCGCGGTCTCGCGGCCGTCATAGGCCTCCACGCTGCGCCGCGCCGCGTCGTAATACACCAGGAACGCGCCGCCGCCGATCCCGGAGGCCTGCGGCTCCACCAGGCCCAGCACGGTCTGTGCGGCCACCAGCGCGTCGGCCGCGCCGCCGCCGTCCCGCAGCACCTCGCACGCGGCCTGGGTGGCGAGCGGATTTGCCGTCGAGACCGCGAAGGTCTTGGTCCGCACCGGGGTCATCCCGGTGCGGTAGCCGGTGGCGATCTCCGGGTGCAGCTGCAGGTTCTGGGCCGTACCGGAAGGCGGCGGTCCCGGCGCCGCAACCGGCGTCCCGTTCGGCGTGACCGCGCAGGCCGCGGCCCCGGAATCCTCGGCGGAACACCCGGTCACAACACTCGCCGCAAGCAGCAGCGCGGCGGCTGCGCCGGACCGGACGGCGCGCAATCCATGCCTCACGCGACCGACCTTATCCCGAAAGTGAGTCCGACCGAACGGATGACATCGAGACGCAGCATAAGTTAATCTCTATTCTC
>JABFVX010000047.1 GCA_013362555.1 Mycobacteriaceae bacterium | reverse complement strand
ATCCCGCGGACCCGCCATCCCCACCAACCCCTTCGCCGTAGTCGGCCTGGCACTGGGCTGCATGCTCTTGCTGATGGCCGTCCCGCTAACCCTCCTATCCGTGGCCCTCGCCGCCATCTGAGGCGTTTGCACCCGTTGCGTGCGTTGACACCCGCAGCTGCGGGTGTCAACGCACGCAACGGGTGCAAACGCGTTACGCGTGAGTGGGTTCGTAGGTGGGTTCGCGGTGTTTGACGAAGGCGATGACCCGGTAGGTCAGGGGCATGACGGCGATTTCGACCAGGGTCTTCCAGACGAAGCCGACCGTGGCGTAGTTCGCGAAGTCCCGCCAGGTGGTGATGCCGATGGCAGCCGCGGCGACCGCGCAGAACACCAGGGTGTCGGCGAACTCGCCGACGACTGTCGAGCCGATCAACCGCGCCCAGAGTCGGCGCTCCCGGGTGCGTTCCTTGATGGCGGTCATGGTCAACGCATTGAGCAGCTGGCCCACGACGTACCCGGCGAGACTTGCCAGAATCACTCGGGGGCCGGTGCCGATCACCGCCGCGAATGCCGCCTGATGCGAATAGAACTCGGCGGGCGGCAGTTCGACGGCGACTCGGAAGCACACCGCGGCCAGCGCGAGTGCGGCGAAGCCGTAGTAGATCGCTCTGCGGGTGGCCCGGAACCCGTATACCTCGCTGAGTACGTCACCCAGTACATAGGCAAGGGGATACAGGAAGAACGCCCCGTCGGTGTGCAGCGGCAGCACCTGTACCGGCCCGATTCGCACGTCCGACCCGGTGCAGAACGACACGCCTTTGGTGGCGCACACGTTGGAGACGATCAGCGTCGCCGTGAACAGTGCGACCAGCGCCGGATAGCAGCCGCGCGACACATGGGCGTACGCCGCATGAGCCGGGGAATCCCGCAAACCGCCTCCTCGGGCCGCCTCCTCGGGCCGCCTCCTCGGGCCGCCGTCTCGCAGCTGTGCTGGATGGTGCTGCTCGCGAGGCCCTGCGTGGTTACGCGGGCTGCCTCCTCGGGCCGCCGTCTCGCAGCATGTTAGGCGATCTGGCCGCCGCCGGTGGTCACACGGTATGCCCAGGCCGATGCCAGGAAGAACAGCGGCAGAGTGATGAAGAACCCCAGTCCACAGGTCAGCACGCTCAGCAGGTACAGCCCTGCGAACGCCAGCCACAGCAGCACCATGCCGCCGACGTTCGTCCGCACCGCGTTGACGCTCGACCGCAGCCCGGTCACCGCGTCCATGTTGCGGTCCATGATGAAGTAGTAGGTCCACTGGAACAGGAAGGTCAGCGCGATCGCCGCCAAGCCGAGGAGCAGTCCGAGCACGACGGCCAGCGGCCCGCTCGCCAGCAGGCTCACCGCGAAGATCACTCCGGCCACGATGACCGGCAGCGCCATGAGGAAAGCCGCCAACAGAAACTGGCCGAAATGCCGGAATCGGTAGAACGATCCGATCTCCGCCCGGGCGCCGTTCACCTCGGACAGCGCGGAATGCACGAAGCCGTTGGTCAGCAGCACGCCGACCACCGCGGAGACGATGCCGGCCACCGTCCCGAGCTCCGTCGAATCGGAATTGCGGCCCGGCACGCCGAAAATGACCTGGGCCAGCAGGAACACGAACGTCGCCACGACCCACGGCCACGGGTTGGCCTTGAATTTGTTCCAGGCGTACCCGATCGCGTTGCTCACCGAGAACTGGTTCGGCGGGACATACCCATAGCCCGGCCCGCCCGGGTACCCCGCCGGGCCGCCAGGCGGGGGCGGCGGCGCGGGCGGATACCCGCCGGACATGTCGTAGGCGGGTGGCGGCGCAGGCCGGTAGCCCTGAGGTTCGGCGTACTCGCCCGCGGGCGCCCACCCGGGCCCGCTTTCGTTTCCGGCGTTCGCGTACTGCTGCCCGTACGCGGGGTCCTGCGGGGGCTGGTACGGCTGTTGATACTGCGGCGGCTGTTCGCCGGGAGCCGTACCCGCGGGCTCTGCTGGATTCTGCCTGTTCGGGTCGTGACCGCCGGAAGTCATAACAGTGCCCCTTTTTCAGGTGAACGCTCTCAGCAGGAACAATCAGACCGGACCGTACTTATTGAGTACGGTACTCGCGGTCAAGCCGAGACGCAGAACTGCCACGGCGTTCGCGGCAGCAATTCGGGACGAAACTGTCGCAACAGTGCGGCCGGGCTGTTCCCGTGCAGTGCCAGCGAATGCGCCAGCGCCGCGACCACGTCGGCAGGCGTCTCGCCCGCCGCTGCGCGGTCGGCGAGGGTCACGGCGCCGTCCCGCTTGGCGGGCCTGGCGCCTGCCGCGTTGAGCACAAGCGGGACATGCGCATAGCGCGGCGCCGGATAGCCGAGCAGTCGCGCCAGATAGGCCTGCCGCGGACTGGAGGCGAGCAGATCATCGCCCCGGACGACCTGGTCGATGCCGCAGGCCGCGTCGTCGACCACGACCGCGAGGTTGTACGCGGGTGTGCCGTCGCCGCGACGCAGCACGAAATCATCCACCGCGCCGAGGTATTCGCCGTGCAGCTCATCGCAGACGGTGAACTCCGAGACGTCGGAGCGCAGCCGCAGCGCCGGATTCGGCCGCGTCTGCCGAATCCGGGCGCGCTGGTAGGCGGTCAATTCCCGGCACGTGCCGGGGTAGGCCCCCGGCGGTGCGTGCGGCGCGCTCGGCGCCTCTTGGATTTCTCTTCTCGTGCAATAACATTCGTAGACCAGGCTGGCCGCGGCCAGAGTCTCGATCGCGGCGGTGTACCGGTCCAGCCGTTGCGATTGGTAGACGACCTCGCCGTCCCAGTCCAGCCCGAGCGCGGACAAATCCGCCAACTGCCGCTCGGCCGCACCCGGCTGTGTCCGGTCGTCCAGGTCTTCCATTCGGACCAGGAACCTTCGACCGGTGGACCGGGCGAAAAGCCACGCCAGCAGCGCCGTCCGCAGATTCCCCAGGTGCAGGTCCCCCGACGGACTCGGCGCGAACCGCCCGGCGCCGACGCCGTTCTGGACCCTGCTCAACGCGCGCTCGCGGGAGCCTGCGACTCGGCGCCCAGGCGGTCGAGCACAGCGGGGGCGAAGTCGGTGAACGGTTCGGCTTCGATGCGCTTGCGCCTGCCGGAACCCGCTCGCTTCCAGGTGCCGACGACTTGACCGTCGTGTACGACGGTGCCGCGGAACATGCCGTTGTTGCCCGGGCAGATGCGCTGCGCGAAGGCATCGGGCAAGGCCGCGGAGCGGTCGCCGTAGCCGAGCATGAACTCGTCGAACCCGGGCAGAACGTGCACCGCCTCCGCCTGGTCGCGATGCGCCAGGTACCGGTCCGGCAGCTCTGGGTCCATCAGGTACTCCACGCCGTCCACCTCGATGCGTTCCAGACGCGGGCGAGCGTGCGCCAGGCCGGTTTTCACGTCACCGGCGGTGAGGCCGATCCACCGTGCGGCGTCCTTGACCGTTGCGGGGCCGTGGCCCAGGAAGTACCGCAGCACCCATTCGCCCAGCGCTTCGTCGCGTTCGAGCCTGCGCGGGGTGCGCACCCACTCGTCGAGCAGCACCAAGGCCTGTGCACCGTCGCGCATCGGGCCCCAGCACAGCGTGCCGGTCTGGGACAGGTGCCAGATGAGATGGTACCCGCGCTGGCCCGCGGTGCTCACGCCGCCTGTGTCCCACACGGCGAGCATCTCCTCACGCCGCAGTGCCTGCGTGCCGGACAGCGCCGCCACGGCCAGTTCACGGGCGCGTTCGATGTCGGCCAGGTCCAGGTCCAGGCTCTCGCGCCGTTTCGCGGCGCCGCGGATCAACCGCCCGGTGGTCAGCTCCAGCATCCAGCCCAGGTCCTCGGCCGCGGTGAAATGCAGCGTGCCGCGCATCGGCCACGACCGCACGACCGCGCCCGCGTCGAGCGCCGCCCGCACGTCGCCGCCGTCCGCGCGCAGTGCGACCGACTCCGCCGCGCCTGGAAAGTCCTGTGCTTGAACGCATGTCAGCAACTGCACGGCGGCTGTCGGACCGCTCGCGCCGGGCCCGGCGAGGCCCTGCGCCACCAGCCTCATCCGCGCAATGTCTCGGGTGTCCACCCCGCCACGGTAGTCCGTGGCGGGGTGGAGCGCCGCCGGCTATGCCTCGGGGTGCTCCGTGACGTTCTGCAGGTAGAGGGCCTCGCCGAGCTTCTCGATGAGGCCGAGCTGAGTTTCCAGGTAGTCGACGTGGCTCTCCTCGTCCTCGAGGATGGCCTCGAAGATCTTCGCCGAGGTCACGTCGCCGATCGAGCGCATGTAGTTGATGCCGTCGCGCAGCCGCTTGACGGCCTCGACCTCGATCTTCATGTCGCATTCGAACTGCTCTTTGACCGATTCGCCGATGCGCAGGGCGAACAGCTTCTGGTAGTTCGGCAGCCCTTCGAGGAACAAGATCCGGTCGGTGAGGATCTCGGCATGCTTCATCTCGTCGATGGATTCATGCTTCGTGTGCTCCGCCAACTTCGTGTATCCCCAGTTTTCCTGCATTTTCCCGTGCAGGAAATACTGGTTGATCGCGGTGAGCTCGGCGGTGAGCTGTTCGTTGAGGAATTCGATCACTCGTTTATCGCCCTGCATAGAGGGCAATGTACGCGCGGGCGGGAGTTCTAAGCCGCCGCTTCGGCCTGCGTGTTATTGCGGGACTCGTCGTGGATGAGGTCCGCGACCCGCTCCAGGCAGCTTCCGCAGCCGGTACCAGCGCCGCAGGCGTCTCCGACGGTCTGTTCGCACCGAGCGCCCGCGCGAATTGCCGAACGCACTTCGCATTCCCGGACCCGGGAGCATATGCATACGTACACGGCGATTACCTTCGATCTCGATATTTCTGGCTAAGCAGAGGCTTGCCTCAGTAAGGCTGCCCTAAACATTCTTTCCACGCAAGTCCCGTAGCCGAAAATTAGCCGGATAGCGCCGATTTGTGACTCACGCGACATCGCATCCACACCCGTTCCGCGCGTGTACACCCGCAGCTGCGGGTTTCCCCGCGCGGAACGGGTGTGGATGCGGGAGTTCTGCTCGGGGTGAGTAGAACGCGGTGCTGGGCGAAGGCCTGGCCCTAGGGTTGTGGGATGGGTATTCGCACCAACGCAGCGGAGTGTTGCCGGGGTTAGCCGCCGCGCCCCCGATCCTTCGTTTCTGGAGACGTTGCCATGCGTTCGACATCCTTGACCTCACCGGCGCCGCGCGCCTTGTCGCCGGTGCTGCCGACCCGGCTGCGGCCCGCGGATCTCCTGCATATCACCGACCGCGGCGCCGACGACGTGCTCTCCGGACGCTATGACGACCTGCTGCCGCCGGGGGAACGCTGGCCCCACGACCGGCGCTGGGCCGCCCGGCTGGAGTCGGACGACGAACTGGACCTGTGGCTGATCAGCTGGGTCCCGGACAAGTCGACCCAGCTGCACGACCACGCCGGGTCGCTCGGCGCGCTCACGGTGCTCAGCGGTGCGCTGTCGGAATACCGCTGGGCGGGTTCGCAATTGCGCCACCGCACGCTGCTGGCGGGTGATCAGGCCGCCTTCCCCATCGGCTGGGTGCACGATGTGATGCGCTCGGCCTCCCCGGTCGTCGGCCCCGCCGAGCCGACCCTGTCCGTGCACGCCTACTCGCCGCCCCTGACCGCCATGTCCTACTACGAGGTGACCTCCCGCTCGACCCTGCGGCGCACCCACACCGTCCTGACCGACCAGCCCGAAGGCGACCTCGAGTG
>JABFVX010000554.1 GCA_013362555.1 Mycobacteriaceae bacterium | reverse complement strand
CCACAGACCCCGACGCCGACGTCCGCGCCTACGCCCGCCGCGCCCTCACCCAAACCTGACTGCGCAGCCGCACTCCTTGTGGTCAAACGCACCGAAAGTAGTGGGTGCGGCTGACCACAAGGAGTGCGGCTGCCGAGCATGAGAGGATCGGCGGCATGACGTTCCGTGCTATTCGCGTGGTGAAGGGCTCGCAGGGTGTGCGGGCGGAGTTCGCCGAGCTCGCCGACTCCGACCTCGGCGGCGGGGACGTGACCGTCGCGGTGGAGTACTCGACGGTCAACTACAAGGACGGGCTGGCGCTGGCTGGCAAGGGAATCATCCGGAGCTTCCCGCTGATTCCCGGGATCGACTTCGCGGGTACGGTCGCGGAGTCGGCGGACCCGCGGTTCACACCCGGAGACCGGGTGGCGCTCAACGGATTCGGCGTGGGCGAGAACCACGACGGCGGCCTCGCGCAGCGCGCCCGGGTCCCCGGCGACTGGCTCGTACGGCTGCCCGACGCGATCACCACCCGCCAGGCCGCCGCGATCGGCACCGCCGGGTACACCGCAATGCTGTGCGTGCTCGCTCTCGAGGACGCGGGCATCGGACCGGACCGGGGCGAGGTGCTGGTCACCGGCGCGGCAGGCGGAGTCGGTTCGGTGGCGGTGGCGCTGCTCGGCACACTCGGCTACCGGGTGACAGCCGCCACCGGGCGGCCCGCCGAAGCGGACTACCTGCGCACTCTCGGCGCGGCCGAGATCCTGGACCGGGCCGAGCTGTCCGAGCCCGGCAAGCCGCTGGCGAGCGAGCGGTGGGCGGGCGCACTGGACACGGTCGGCAGCCGAACCCTGGTCAACGTGCTCGCGGGCACCCGCTACGGCGGCACGGTCGCGGCGTGCGGGCTCGCGGGCGGATCCGACCTGCCCGGCACCGTGCTGCCGTTCATCCTGCGCGGCGTCACGCTCGCAGGCATCGACTCGGTGCACGCCCCGATGCCCAGCAGGGTGCGGGCCTACGACCGGCTGGCCCGCGACCTCGATCCGGCGGCACTCGACTCGATGGCCACCGTCGTCGGCTTGGACGCGGCGCCCGAGGTGGCGGCACGAATCCTGATCGGGCAGGTACGCGGCCGCACGGTGGTCGACGTCAACGCCTGACCCGCACGCCTCCAGAACGACCCATGAGTTGCGTCCGACGCAATTCATGCGTCGTTCTGGAAGATTCGCTACTCGTCGGTACAACCGGGGAGTAATGTGATTGAGATCACGACGAGAGGTGGTCGTCATGGTTGACGTCGACGAGCGCACCGCACGGACTGTGGCGGAGGAAGCGCGCGAAACCGAGTGGAAGCTGCCGAGTTTCGGCAAACAACTGTTTCTCGGCGATTTCCGGCTGGATCTCATCCACCCCCATCCGGTCGGCGATCCGGCCATGATCGAGCGGGGCGAGCAGTTTCTGGTCCGGTTGCGGGCGGTGTGCGAACAGATCGACGGGCACGCCGTCGAACGCGACGCGCTCATACCCGACGAGGCGATCAAGGCTCTCAAAGAGGTTGGCGCGCTGGGGATGAAGATTCCGGCGGAGTACGGCGGGCTCGGGCTGAGCCAGGTGTACTACAACCGGGCGCTGATGCTGGCCGGGTCGGTGCACGCCTCGCTCGGCGCGCTGTTGTCGGCCCACCAGTCGATCGGCGTGCCGCAGCCGGTGATGGCCTTCGGCACGGCCGCACAGAAGCAGGAATACCTGCCGCGCTGCGTGAACGGCGTGACGGCGTTCCTGCTCACCGAGCCCGATGTCGGCTCGGACCCGGCCCGAATGCGCACCACGGCCACCCCGGACGGCGACGACTACCTCATCGACGGCGTGAAGCTGTGGACCACCAACGGCGTCGTCAGCGACCTGGTGGTCGTGATGGCGCGGGTCCCGAAGTCCGAGGGGCACCGCGGCGGCATCACCACCTTCGTCGTGGAAGGCACCGCACCCGGCATCACCGTCGAAAACCGCAACAGCTTCCTGGGTTTGCGCGGAATCGAGAACGGAGTCACCCGCTTCCACCGGGTGCGGGTGCCCGCGCGCAATCGCATCGGACGCGAAGGCGAAGGCCTCAAGATCGCGCTGACCACCCTGAACACCGGCAGGCTTTCACTGCCCGCGCTCTGCGTGAGCGGGTCCAAATGGGCGACGAAAATCGCCAGGGAGTGGTCCGCGCAGCGCGTGCAGTGGGGGCGGCCGGTCGGCGCACACGAGGCCGTCGGCAGCAAGATCGCGATGATGGCCGCGACCACCTTCGCGATGGAGGCGATGGTGGACCTGGCCAGCCACATGGCCGACGACCACCGCAACGACATCCGGATCGAGGCCGCCCTGGCCAAGCTCTACGGCTCGGAAATGGCCTGGCGCATCGCGGACGACCTGGTCCAGATCCGCGGCGGCCGCGGCTACGAAACCGCGCAATCGCTTGCCGCCCGCGGAGAGCGGGGCGTGCCTGCCGAACAGCTGCTGCGCGACATGCGCATCAACCGGATTTTCGAGGGCAGCACCGAGATCATGCACCTGCTCATCGCCCGCGAGGCGGTGGACGCGCACCTGTCGGTGGCAGGCGACATCATCGACCCGGACAAGCCGTTCGGCGCGAAGGCGAAGGCGGCGGCCCGGGCGGCCGGATTCTACGCGCGCTGGCTGCCGACGCTGCTGGTCGGCAAAGGCCTGCTGCCGGGCGGCTACCGCGGCGACTTCGGCTCGCTGGCGCGGCATTTGCGCTTTGTGGAGCGCAGCAGCCGGAAACTGGCCAGGCACACCATGTACGGCGCCGGTCGCTGGCAGGGGAAACTCGAGTACCACCAGGCGTTCCTCGCCAGGCTGGTCGACATCGGCGCGGAGTTGTTCGCGATGAGCGCGGCATGCGTGCGGGCCGCGCACGACAAGACCCCGGAGTCACGGGAGTTGGCGGAGGCATTCTGCCTGCAGTCCCGGGTCCGTGTCGACGAACTGTTCGACCGGCTCTGGCACAACAGCGACGCAGGAGACCGCGTCCTCGCGGCCGCCGTCCTCGACGGCCGCTATGTCGGCCTCGAGGAGGGCGTCCTGGACCTGTCCATCCCCGGACCGTGGATCGCCGACGCCACCCACGGCCCCTCCACGAAGGACAACGTCCACCGCACAGTCGGCTAGCCCCGCGGGCGGTCAGCGGCCGAGGGCGGCCAGCCAGTCGGTGATGCGGCGGGCGACGTCGGGGGCGGTGAGGCCGAGTTCGGCGTGGACTTCGCCGCGCGAGGCGTGGTCCAGGAAACGCTGCGGCACACCGAGGTTGCGGATCGGCACGTCGACCCCCGCCGCCCGCAAGCGGGCCGCCACGGCCGAGCCGATGCCGCCGTGCAGGCTGCTGTCCTCCAGGGTGACCACGAGCCGAGCCTCGCCCGCGAGCTTGACCACCGCGTCCGGGACCGGCAGCACCCAGCGCGGATCCACCACGGTCACCCCGATCCCCTGCTCCTCCAGTGCGGCGGCGGCCTGTACGCCGACGGACGCGAACGGACCGACCGTCACCAGCAGCACCCCGCCCACGTGCGCCTTCGGCGCCAAGACGTCCACGCCGTCGATGCGCTCCACGGCGGCCACGTCCGCTCCCACCGTCCCCTTCGGGAATCGCAGTGCGGTCGGGCCGCCGCTCCAGGCGAGCGCCTCGCCGAACAGCTCGACGAGCGAGGACGCGTCGCGCGGCGCGGCCACCCGCATGCCGGGCACGATGCCGAGGATCGACAAGTCCCACACGCCGTTGTGACTGGCCCCGTCCGGCCCGGTGACCCCGGAGCGGTCCAGCACGAACGTCACCGGCAGCTCCAGCAGCGCCACGTCCATGAGCATCTGGTCGAAGGCCCGGTTCAGGAACGTCGAATACAGCGCCACCACCGGATGCAGCCCGCCGAGCGCCAGCCCGGCGGCCGACGTGACGGCGTGCTGCTCGGCGATGCCGACGTCGAACATCCGCTCCGGGAAGCGCTCGCCGAACGCGGCGAGGCCCGTCGGCCCCGGCATGGCCGCGGTGATAGCGACGATGTCGTCGCGCTGCTCGCCGTGGCGGATCAGCTCCCGGGAGAACAGCGAGGTCCAACTGGGCGCGGATGTGCCGGAGGGCACGGCCTTTCCGGTGAGCGGGTCGAACGGGCCCGGCCCGTGCATCTGGTCGGCTTTGTGATTCTCGGCGGGCTCGTAGCCCATGCCCTTGTGGGTGACCGCGTGCACCACCACCGGGCCGCCGAACGCCTTGGCCCGGCGCAGCGCCGTCTCCAGCGCCTGCTGATCGTGGCCGTCGATCGGGCCGACGTACTTGACGCCGAGGTCGCCGAAGAGCTCCTGCGGGCTCATCGCGTCCTTCAGGCCGGCTTTCACCGCGTGCAGCGCCGAATACGCGGTGCGACCCACCACCGGCAGTCCGTTGATGAAATCCTTTGCCGCGTCGAGGATCCGTTCGTACTCCGGTTGCATTCGCAACATCGACAGCCGGTTGGCGAGGCCGCCGATGGTCGGCGCGTACGAGCGGCCGTTGTCGTTGACGACCACGATCAGCGAGCGGTCCTTGCCCGCCGCGATGTTGTTGAGCGCCTCCCAGCACATTCCGCCGGTGAGCGCCCCGTCCCCCACCACCGCGACGACGTGCCGGTGCGACTGGCCAGTGAGCGCGAAGGCTTTGGCGAGCCCGTCCGCGTAGGACAGCGAGGCCGAAGCGTGCGAGGACTCCACCCAGTCGTGCTCGCTCTCGGCCCGGCACGGGTAGCCCGACAGCCCGTCGCGCATGCGCAGATCGTCGAATTTGTCCTGGCGACCGGTGACGATCTTGTGCACATAGGCCTGGTGGCCGGTGTCGAAGATCAACGGGTCCGTCGGGGAGTCGAAGACCCGGTGCAGTGCCAGGGTGAGCTCCACGACCCCGAGATTGGGGCCGAGGTGGCCGCCGGTCACGGCGACCTTGCGGACCAGGAAATCCCGGATCTCGGAGGCCAGTTGCGTCAAGTCCGCACTATCCAGGCCGCGCAGATCCGCGGGCCCTGCGATCCGGGAAAGGACACTCACCAATACACTCCCTCGCCGACAGTCGAAAGGTCAGTCTACGGACATCTCGGACGTCACCGCACCCGGTCCGGGCGGATCAGCAAACCGAGGCACTCCACGTGGTGGGTCAGCGGGAACGCGTCGAAAGCCCGGACTTCCGCCAACCGGTAGCCGCGGGCCGCATACAGCCCGACATCGCGGGCAAACGCCGCGGGATCGCAGCCCACATGCACGATGACGCCTGCCCCGCCCGCGGTCACCGCGTCCGTCACCGCGCGCCCCGCGCCCGCGCGCGGCGGGTCGAGCACCACCACGTCGGGCCGGTCCGACAAGGCCGCGAGGGTCTTTTCGACCCGGGCGGCGCGCAGCTCCACCTGGGGCATGTCGGCCAGCGCGGCGGCGCCGTCGGCCACGGCCGCCGTTGAACTCTCCACGCCCAGAACCGATCCCGTCCGGCCCACCTGCTCCCCCAGCCGCGCCGCGAACACCCCGACGCCGCTGTAGAGGTCGACCGCCGTCGCACCGGGGGCCGCCGCGGCCCACTGTGCGATGAGGTCCGAATAGCGCTGTGCCGCATCGCGGTGCGGCTGCCAGAAACCGGCGGCGTCCAGCTCGAAGCGCCGCCCCGCCACCCGCTCCGCCGCGCGTCCGGTGCCCTCGACGACACGGGTCGCGCGTGCGCCCGCCGCCGCC
>JABFVX010000069.1 GCA_013362555.1 Mycobacteriaceae bacterium | reverse complement strand
GGTTGGCCGTGGCCCGGACCTCGCGGCGCATCCGCCGCTCCTCCCAGGTGAGCCGCGTGTCCTGCGCGCCCATCCTGGTCAGCAGTGCGCCGATCGCCTCACCGTCGCGCACCACGACCCGGTCGGTGCCGCGGACCTCGCGGGCCTTGGCGGTGATGCCGAGCCTGCGCGCCGCGCCCACCAAGGCCAGCGCCGCCTCCGGCCCGGGGCAGCTGACCTCCAGCGCCGAGGACCGGCCCGGCTCGGTGAGCGAGCCATGCGCCAGGAACGCGCCGCGCCACGCCGCCTCGGCATCGGCGATGCTGCCGCCGACCACCTGCGCGGGCAACCCGCGGACTGGACGGCCGCGCATGTCGAGCAAACCGGTTTGCCGGGCGAGTGCCTCGCCCTCCTTGGCTACCCGGACGACATAGCGCGAGCTCTTGCGCAGCCCGCCCGCGCCGAGCACGTGCACGTCCGAGCCGTAGCCGTAGAGCTCGAAGATCTCGCGGCGCAGCCTGCGCGCGATGGAGCCCATGTCGACCTCGGCCTCCACGACCACGCGACCGCCGACGATGTGCAGTCCGCCCGCGAACCGCAGGAGCGCGGAGAGCTCGGCCTTACGCGTGCTGACTTGCGAGACCGCCAGCCTGCTCAGTTCGTCCTTCACCTCGGCTGTCATAGCCACGAGGCGCCCTCCTTCCCGCCTAGGGGGACAGCGTCGACTCCCGTGTCGACACCGTCGCCGATGCCCGACCATTCGAGATGGCGCGCAGCAGGACTGATCAGCTCGTCCAGCGCTGCGGCAAGCTTGCCAGGGTGATGGCGATGCGTCCCGGGTTCCGCAACATCGGCGAAGGTTACCCGGGCACGCAACTGTTCGGCAGCCCGCACTAGATGCTCGCGCTCCCGACCCTCGCAAACCGTACCCGAATCGACGACGACATGGTCGACAGTCAGCTCCGGCGCGTGGGCACTGAGCACGTGCAGGTGCCGCTCGGCGGAGAAGCCCGCGGTCTCACCGCGTTCGGCGACCAGGTTCAGGACGAGGACCTTGCGGGCCCGGGTGTGCAGCAACGCCTCCCGCAGCTCCGGCACCAATACGTGCGGAATGACGCTGGTGAACCACGACCCGGGGCCGAGGAACACGGCGTCGGCCGATTCCACCGCCGCGACCGCGGGCGCACAGGCGGGCGGGTCCGCCGGGTCGAGCCGCACACGGCGCACCCGGCCGGGCGTGGTGGCGACTGCGACCTGGCCGCGCACGCACCGGCTCACCCGCGGATCCGCTTCCAGCCCGACCACGTCCGCCTCGATGTCGAGCGCGGTGGACGCCATCGGCAACACCCGCCCACGGACGTGCAGCACCGCGGCCAACGCGTCCAGCGCGGCCACCGGATCGCCGAGTTCCTCGGTGAGACCGGCGAGTATCAGGTTTCCGACGGAGTGCCCGGCCAGCGGTCCCTCCCCGCCGAAGCGGCGCTGCACCGTGCGGGCCCAGGCGCCGTCCTCCTGGTCGGCCAACGCGCTCAACGCCATTCGCAGGTCGCCCGGCGGAATGAGCCCGGGCAGCTCCGCGCGCAGCCGCCCGGACGACCCGCCGTCGTCGGCCACCGTGACCACGGCGGTGACCCGGTCGGTGATCCGGCGCAGCGCGCGCAGCGTGGCGTGCAGCCCGTGCCCGCCGCCCAGCGCGACCACGGACGGTCCGGCCTTCGCCGCGCTGGTATTCGGTGCCGCACTGCGTTCGGTCCCGTTGCCGCTGTAGGTCATTCGCGCTCCACATCCCGGTGAGCGACCTCCACCCGCACGTCAGCGATCGACGCGCCCAGCGCCTCGGCCATCGCGACGCTGCGGTGGTGTCCGCCGGTACACCCTACGGCCACCGTCAGAAAGCGTTTGCCTTCCTGGCGATACCCGGCCAGGGTCAGTTCCAGCACGGTGCGGCAGGCCTGCAGGTACTCCGGCGCGCCCGGCTGCGACAACACGAAATCCCGCACGTCGGCGTCCAGGCCGGTGTGGTCGCGCAGTTCGGGGATCCAGTGCGGGTTGGGCAGAAAGCGCACGTCGAAGACCAGGTCCGCGTCGATCGGCACCCCGTGCTTGAAGCCGAAGGACTGCACCGTCAACTCCAGGTCCATCGGCGTGTCGCGAGCGTACTGCTCCTCCAGCCTGCGCCGCAGCTGGTGCACCGACAGCGCGCTGGTGTCGATCACCACGTCCGCCAGCGCGCGGACCCCCGCGAGCCTGCGCCGCTCCTCGGCGATGCTCTCCGACAGCGTCCGGTCGTGCAGGGGATGGCGCCTGCGCGCGAACCCGAACCGGCGCACCAGCACCGGGTCGGACGCCTCCAGGAACAGTACGCTGGTGCGGACAGCGCTCGCACGCAGCTGTTCGACGACGCCGGACAGGTCGCCGGTGAACACCCGGCTGCGGACGTCCATCACGACGGCGAGCCTACGCACGCTGGGCAGCGAGTCGCGCCCGATCTCGACCATTCGCGACACCAGCTCCGGCGGCAGGTTGTCGGCGACGTACCAGCCGAGGTCTTCGAGCACCCGGGCGGCCGTGTTGCGGCCCGCGCCCGACAGTCCGGTGACCAGAACCACGTCGAGGGCGTCCGTGGACCGCCCGGCGTCCGCCGCCTCGGCTTCTGTGCTCACGTCCACGCTCGCCATCGCTCCTGGAGGTCTCGAGAAACTGTGCCTGCCTGTACCCCTGTTGCCTGTTCCGCATTTACAACGCCGCTTGTACAACATGCCAACTTACCGCGCGACGCCGACAACTCGGCACCGGCCGGCCGGCGGTCCGCAGAGAGTTACCTCCAGAATGACCCGTGGCGTGCGCTCAACGCACGCCACGGGTCATTCTGGACAGTGTTATTCGGCTGGGTTCAGGGCGGCGAGGACCGCGCGGGCCGTGGCGTCGCCGATGCCGGGAACCTGGGTGATCTCGGCGACAGTGGCCTGCTTGAGCTTGGCGACCGAGCCGAAATGCACCACCAGGGCCGTGCGGCGCACCTCCCCGAGGCCCGGGACGCTGTCCAGTGCGGACTCGGTCATCCGCCGGGAGCGTTTGCTGCGGTGGTAGGTGATGGCGAAGCGGTGCGCCTCGTCGCGGACCCGCTGCAACAGATACAGCGACTCGCTGTTGCGCGGCATGATCACCGGGTCCGGCTCGCCGGGCACCCAGACCTCCTCGAGCCGCTTGGCCAGACCGATCACCGCCACGTCGGTGATGCCGAGCTCGTCGAGCACCTCCTGCGCGGCCGCGACCTGCGGCGCGCCGCCGTCGACGACGTAGAGGTTCGGCGGGTACGAGAACCGGCGCGGGCGGCCTGTGTCCGGGTCTATCGCGGCGGCGACCCCGAGGCCCTCGCCCTCGGCGCGCTCGGCGCGTTCTTTCGCCAGCCGGGCGAAGCGGCGGCGGGTGACCTCGGCGATGCTGGCGACGTCGTCGGAGCGGCCCTCGCCCGCGGCTTCCCTGATCGCGAAGTGCCGGTAGTCGGACTTCTTCGCCAGCCCGTCCTCGAACACCACCAGCGACGCCACGACATCGGTGCCCTGCACGTGACTGACGTCGACGCACTCGATGCGCAGCGGCGCGCTGTCCAACTCGAGCGCGTCCTGAATACCTTGCAGAGCGGCGGATCTCGCCGTGAGGTCGCCCGCGCGCTTGAGCTTGTGCTGGGTGAGCGCCTCGCCCGCGTTGCGCTGCACCGTCTCGGCCAGGGCCTTCTTGTCGCCGCGCTGGGGCACCCGCAGCCGCACCGCGGAGCCGCGCAGCCCCGACAGCCATTCCTGCACCTGGTCGGGATCCGGCGGCAACTCCGGCACCAACACCTCCCGCGGCACCTGGTGCTCGCCGTAGAACTGGGTGAGGAACTGCTCGACGAGCAGCGGCAGCGGGCTCGCCGCCGCGTCGTCCGGCCGGTCCGCGCCCATGGGCTCCACGCCCACCAAGTCGACCACCCACCCGCGCTGCCCGCGCACGCGGCCGCCGCGGACGTGGAACACCTGGACCGAGGCCTCGAGGTCGTCGGTGGCGAAGGCGACGACATCGGCGTCGGTGCCGTCGCCCAGCACCACGGCCTGCTTCTCCAGCGCGCGCTTGAGCGCGGCGACGTCGTCGCGCAGCCGGGCGGCGTTCTCGAAGTCCAGCTCCTCCGCGGCGACGCGCATGCGCTGTTCCAACTCGCGCACCATCTTGTCGGTCTTGCCCGCGAGGAAGTCGCAGAAGTCGTCGACGATGCGCCGGTGCCGCGCAGCGCTGACCCGGCCGACGCACGGGGCGGAGCACTTGTCGATGTAGCCGAGCAGGCACGGCCTGCCCATCTGGCCGTGCCGCTTGAACACCCCGGCGGAGCAGGTGCGCGCCGGAAACACTCGCAGCAGCAGATCCAGAGTTTCCCGGATGGCCCACGCGTGTGCGTAGGGGCCGAAGTAGCGCACCCCCTTGCGGCGGGCGCCCCGGTAGACGAACAGCCGCGGATACTCCTCGTTCAGCGAGACCGCCAGCACCGGATACGACTTGTCGTCGCGGTACCGGACGTTGAACCGCGGGTCGAACTCCTTGATCCAGTTGTACTCGAGCTGCAGCGCCTCGACCTCGGTCGTGACCACCGTCCATTCCACGCCGGCGGCGGTGGTGACCATCTGCCTGGTGCGCGGGTGCAGGGCGGCCACATCGGAGAAATACGAGTTGAGCCTGCTCCGGAGGCTTTTGGCCTTGCCGACGTAGACGACCTGCCCATGCCCGTCCCGAAATTTGTACACGCCGGGCTCCACGGGGATCGTCCCCGGAGCCGGGCGGTAGGAGATCCAGGAGGACCGGCGAGCGTCAGCCACGGCTCCAGCCTAGCCACGCCCCCCGACAATCCCCCGCCGGCACCTCCAGGATGTCCCGTGACGTGCGCCTGCCGCACTTCACGGGACATCCTGGAGGTAGGCGTGCCAGTCGCGACCCGAATCGCGGTTTGTGGTTCATCACGAATTCGGTCTTTTCTTGCGGGATTGTGAACCACCTCATACCGTGGATAGATGAGCAATGCGGCTCGCCCTCTTGATCTCCCGCTACCCGCCGGGGTCGATGGATGTGCGGATCCGCAATTTGCCGCCGCCGTACGCGGTTTCGCGAGAATCTTCCGCGGACGCGACTCGAACCGCCGCCGCGTGGGCGGGGCGGGGCTGGCGGTGCGTCTCAATGGCGTTCCGGTGGTGGACATCTGGACCGGGTACGCCGACGCCGAGCGCGCGACACCGTGGACCCGCGACACCGGGGCCCTTTTGTTCTCGGCCACAAAAGGAATTGCCGCGACCGTCATCCACCGGCTCGCCGACCGGGGCCTGCTGTCCTACGACGCGCCCGTCGCTGACTACTGGCCGGAGTTCGCCGCCAACGGCAAGAGCCGAATCACCGTGCGGCAGGTGCTCACCCACCGCGCCGGGCTGGCCGGGCTCAACAGCGTCGCGCACAGCATGGCCGACATCCTCGACCACCGGCTGATGGAGCGGCGGCTGGCCGCCGCCGCGCCGGACCGGCTGCTCGGACTGCCCGCCTACCACGCATTCACGTTCGGCTGGCTGCTGGCGGGCATCGCCCGCGGCGTGACCGGCAAGGACATGGCCGAGCTCTTCCAGGCCGAGGTGGCCGCGCCGCTGGGCGTGGACGGCCTGCACCTCGGGCTGCCGCCCGCCGGGTCGGGCACGGTCGCCGCACCGCTGATCGGGACGCACCTGCGGGCAACGCACCTGGCCGACCTGCACCCGC
>JABFVX010000207.1 GCA_013362555.1 Mycobacteriaceae bacterium | reverse complement strand
ACGCCATCGAGGACGAGCTGCGCGCGCTGATCGACGCGCATCCAGACCTCGCGCCGGACCCGAATCCGCTGGATGAGGTAGGGGCGCCTGCCGTGCTGCACGCGCCGATCAGGCACTCCCGCCCCATGCTGTCGCTGGAGAAGGCGACAAAGCCGGAACAGGTGGCGGCCTTCTTCGCGCGGTTCCCGGGCCAGTCGGTGGTGGTGATGCCGAAGCTCGACGGCCTGTCGTTGGCGGTGGTGTTCGAGGAGGGCCGGCTCGCGCGCGCCGTGACCAGGGGAGACGGCACGACCGGAGACGACGTGACCATGCTGGTCCGCGCTCTGGTCGACGGCCTCCCCGAGCGGATCGACCTCCCCGGGCGCGTGGAGGTGCGCGGCGAGGCCGTGATGCTGCGCTCGACCTTCGCCGCCTACAACACCGCCCACCCTGACAAGCCGCTGATCACTCCGCGCAACGCGGCGGCGGGCACGCTGCGGGCGAAGGACCCGGCGACCGTGGCCGAGCGCCGCCTGCGGTTCTTCGGGTTCGACTTGGACGCCTCGGCGGGAGGCGCCGCCGTGGACTTGGCGGAAGGGCTGCAGGCTCTGGGGATCACGGGCGCGCAGATGCGACACTGCACCGACGCCGAGCAGGCCCAGGCCGCGATCGCCGCCATCGAGAACGGCCGCGGCGCGCTGGACTACGACCTCGACGGAGCGGTGCTGCGGCTGGCCGACCGCGACGCCTATGCGGCGGCAGGCACCAGATCGAACTCGCCGCGCGGAGCGCTGGCATTCAAGTTCGCCGCCGAGGAGAAGACGACTCTGCTGGTCGACGTCGTCTGGGACGTCGGCAAGACCGGCAAGATCGTCCCGGTCGCCTGGCTGGAGCCGGTGTTCGTGGGCGGCACCACCGTCACCAAGGCCACGCTCGCCAACCAGGAAGTGATCCGGGCCCGCGACGTCAAAGTCGGCGACACGGTGCTGGTGCGCCGGGCAGGCGACGTGATCCCGTTCGTTGCGGGCGTGCTCGACGCGTCCAAGCGCACGGGCGCCGAGCGCGAGATCGTGGCGCCGACGAGCTGCCCGTCCTGCGGGCAGCCGGTGACCGAGCAGGGCAACAGCCGGGAGCTGTTCTGCACCAACGTCTCCTGCCCCGCGCAGACGGTGCGCAGGCTCATCCACTGGGCCTCGCGGGCGGCGGCCGACATCGACGCCATCGGACAGGTGTGGATCGAGCGGCTGGCCGAGGCGGGGATCCTGGAGCGCCCGTCGGACTTCTACACCTTGACCAAGGAGCGTCTGCTCGAGTTCGACCGGATCGGCGAGGTCTCGGCCGCGCGCATGATCGAGTCGATCGACGCGGGCCGTGCCGTCGGGCTGCGCCGTGCGCTGATCGGCCTGGCACTCCCGATGGCCTCCGACGGCACGGCGGCGCGGCTGGCCCGCGCGGGGTTCGGCTCGCTCGAGGAAGTCGCCGACGCGGGGGAGGAGCGGCTGCTTGCGGTGGACGACATCGGCCCCAAGGTTGCCGCGTCCCTCGTCGCGCACCTTGGCCGGCTGCGACCGGAACTGGAGCGGCTGCGGGCTGCGGGCGTCGACCTGGACGTGCGGGAGGAGGACCTGCCCCCGGTCATTGCGGCCGGCGCCCCGCTGGCGGACAAGACCGTGGTGATCACCGGCGCTATCAGTGACCCGCGCTCCGGCGAGAAGGTGGCCCGCCCTACCTTCCAGCGCCTGTGCGAACAGGCGGGCGCCACCACCGCGTCGTCGGTCTCGGCCGGCACCGACCTGCTCATCACCGGCGCGGGCGTCGGCGAGGCGAAGCTGGCGAAGGCCGCGAAACTCAACGTCGAGGTCGTCGACCAACAGGAGATCTGGAACCTCCTGATCGCCGCCAAGATCACCTGACCGTCCACGGTGACCCTTAGGGTGCGTCCAACGCAATCCATGGGTCACCGTGGACGGTCGCAACGAATCCCGCGTCTGGGTCGCCGTGTCGCGCGGCGTTATCCCGGTGTGGCGGCGAACCGCAGGCTAGCGTGTGCACGAAGGCTCTGGGGGACGAAAGCCCACTGGTGAACGGATGGATGGCGACACTCAACGGAACCGGCCGCACACAGCGCGCGTGTATGACTACTTCCTCGGCGGCAAGGACAACTACGAGGTCGATCGGGTCGCTGCGGCGGAAATCCTGAAGTGGTGGCCGCACATTCGTACGGCTGCCCGGGCCAATCGCCGGTTCATGCATCGCAGCACGCGTTTTCTGGCGGAATCGGGCATCCGGCAGTTCCTCGACATCGGTGCGGGCATTCCGACCGAGCCCAACCTGCATCAGATTGCGCAGCAGACCGCCCCGGACAGTCGCGTGGTCTATGTCGACAACGACCCGCTCGTCCTGGCATACGCGCGGGCTCTGATGACGGGGGCCGAGCAGGGCGCGCTGGAGTACATCGAAGGCGACGTCACCGAGCCTGCCGCCATCCTGCGCGCTCTGGACCGAACCGGCGTCTTCGACATGGCCGAACCGGTCGGCGTGAGCATGCTGGCTGTCCTGCACTTCGTGGAGGACGGCCTCGACGAGATCCTGGCGACGCTGATGGGCGCCATGGCCTCCGGCTCGTACCTCGTAATCTGCGCCATCACTACCGATTTCGCCCCTGATCAGGTGAAGAACGCGCAGGAGGTGTACCGCGTCCGAAAACTTCCGGCGCGCAGTCGCACCCGGGCCGAGATCACCGGATGGTTCGCCGGACTCGACCTCGTCGAGCCGGGAATCGTACCGCCGCACCGGTGGCGCAACGCGGTGACCCCGGCCCTGGCCTCCTACGACGCCAAGGTGTCCTGCTTTTGCGGAGTAGCGCGCAAACCCTGAGTTCCGTGCTGTTCCAGAATGACCCGTGACGTGCGTTCAGCGCACGTCACGGGTCATTCGGGAGGTTGGGTAGACTCCCGGTGTGGGGTGTTATTGGTGTGGGGCCACGATCTGCAACTCTGCCGCGTGCCGGGCCAAGTCGGCTCAGCAGACTTCGGACCATGGCCGCCGAGAACAGGCTAGACACGACAGGCTGGCGCGCAAGTACAACGGCGGGGGTTGTCTGACAGTGGTGGTGTTCTGCTTGGTTCTGCTGTCGTCGGCCTGCTTGCTCGCAGACCGGTGCTTCACGGCCGCCCGGATGCGCGGACAGTCCGGCGGCAGATGCGCCAGCCCTGCGGTTCGCGGCGCAGCGTGTCCTCGTAGGTGACTGTCGCGCTGGTTCCGTCGGCGTGAACCGACAAGCCTTTGGAGCGGGCCTGCACCAGGTCGCCCTCTCGGGCGACCAGAACGATGTTGGTGACATGGTGGCCCAGCGGCTGGCCCGGGTCGTTCTGGTGGTCGCGCGCCAGCTTTCGCAGCGCCGCGAGCCCGTTGATCGTGCCGTGCCCGAAGTCCGCCAACTCCAGCACCAGATCGTCGGCGAACACCTCGCCCCATCGGTCCCAGTCCCGGTCGTCGGCCACGTGCCCGTGCAGTGCGATGGTCTCGTAGACAGCTGTCCGGTCCGCAGCGGTGAAGTCGTGCATGCGACGCCTCTCGCGTAAGTGGGGTAGTCCCCGGTTGCTTGTCGGATAGAGTAACCGGGGAGCTCCCCATTTCGCAAGGAGAATGCATGGCCGACCGACCTCGCCGCGCCGACGCGCGCCGCAACTACGAGCTGGTGCTGTCGGCCGCACGGGACGTGTTCGACGAACTCGGCGTCAACGCTCCGCTGGACGAGGTCGCGCGCCGTGCCGGGGTCGGGAACGCGACGATGTACCGGCATTTCCCCACTCGAGGCGACATGGTCATCGCCGTGTACGCCGAAGAGGTGACCGCGCTGGGCGAATTGGGTCGAACGCTGCTCGACGATCCCGCGCCCGTCGACGCGCTGTTCTCCTGGCTGCGCGCGTTCGTCGGGCATGTGTCGACGAAAAGCCAACTGCCTCTAGCGATCCCGGACGACGAGGCGGGCGGTCGATCAGAGCTGTACCGGGAGTGGCACGAGACGATGCGCACGGCCGCCGCCGATCTGCTGCGCCGAGCCCAGCGGGCAGGCGCGGTCGATCCGGGCCTCGACCTCGCCGACCTGCTCGCCGCGACCGGCGGCGTAGCCCGCGCCGCGACCGACGCCCCACAGGCCGATCGCCTGCTGGCCATCATCCGCGCGGGCATCTCCCGCTGACCCGCCCTACAGCCGGACCCTCGAGCGGGCCGCGCCCTCTAAGCGGGCAGCTGAGACCAAGGGGTGGTGGGTTCCAACCTCCAGGATGACCCGTGACGTGCGTTCAGCGCACGTCACGGGTCATTCTGGAGGTTCTCGGATGCGGTCTAACGAATCTTGGTCGGGGCGCGATTGTTTGGGCATGCGTATTCGGATGATCGGCGTGCTGGTCGGGGTTGTCGTTCTCGCCGGGTGTGCCGGCAACAGTGACACCGATGCCGGCGTGGTGACCTTGTCGGTCACGTCGAGCCCGGCCGCCCCCGCTGCCGGGGCGCCGGTGACCTCCAGACTGCCCGCCCCGGTCGGACGGATTGTGGTCGAGGCGAGGACGCGCAGCGGCAAGCCCGTTGCGGGCACCGCCGTGACGGCCCGGCGGGCGGCCCAATGCGATTCGGCCCGGCGCGACATCCCGCCCGGCACCGCATACCTCGACACGTTCACCGGCACCGTCGGCGCTGGGGGATCGATCGTCTTCGGGGGCGTGCCCCTCGGCTGCTACAGCGCAAGCATGACTCCGCCGACCGGGTCGAATCCTGTTCCGGAAGGCATGCATTCGGCCTTCCTCACCACGGGATCGCCCAACGTCACGATCACCTTCCGGTTCAATGACTCCCCGGCGTCCACGCCGGGAGCCTGTACCGCGGCCGCCATCGCCGCCGACCTGGACCTCCCGCAGGCCCAGAAGTCGGCCGCCGCCAAAGTCGCCTACTGCAAAGGCGACTGGGCCGTGATCTCCTGGAACGTCCCCGGCGACAGTCAGCGCCTCGTGCAACACCGCGGCGCGGCATGGACCACTTACGTGAGCTTCCCGCACAACCAGTGTTGGTCGGAAGCGAAACGCAACGGAGTCCCCGCCGACCTCGTGAAGTATTTCGGAAAGTGCTGACGGCACCTCCGGATTGTCTCGGGCCGCCGTCTCGCACTGTGAAACGGCGGCCCGAGAAGCCGGAGGCTAGGCGTTCAACAGGGATTGAAGTGCAGCGGCCCCGGTGGTGGCGAGCCACGAATCGAACGTCGTGAGGTTCGGGTAGAGCGCGCGCACGGCTGGAATGTCCACGTGCCAGCCTTGCCCGGCCTGGGCGTGTTCCCAGGCTGTGGTGATGGCACTGCCGAGCGCCGCGGCCTCGCCTCGCGTTATCCGGTGGTAGCGCAGCGGACGGCCGGTGGCTTCGGCGATGGCCGCCACGGCCGCGGCCGGAGTCACCGCGTCGCCCGCGAGCTCCAACTCCTGACCCGCGAACCGGTTCGGATCGGCGAACGTCAGCGCGGCAATCGCGCCGATGTCCTCGACAGCGATCGACTGCACCGGCTTGTCCGCCGCGAACACGTGTCGGTTCACGCCGTCGGTGAATCCGTCGAGCACGCTGTCTGTCGCGAGCCAGTTCTCCATGAACCTGACGGGCCGCAGGATGGTGTGGCGAAGGCCGCTCGCTGTGATCGCCTGCTCGATCCGCTGCTTGCCGTCGGTGATCCACTTTCGATCGGCGGTGAGCGCAGCGACGCCGGTGAACACGATGTGTTCGACGCCATGTCGCTG
>JABFVX010000267.1 GCA_013362555.1 Mycobacteriaceae bacterium | reverse complement strand
CGTGTAGACGAGGGTGGCCCGGCGAAATCATCGGTGGCGGAACAGTCTTCGGATCGATATCGGTCGGATAGTCACCGGAAAATTCCGCATCGGTCAGGGCGCGGTGCCGATCGACCTGGGATGCGTTGGTGGAGTTGGATCTCGGATTGTCGTCGCTGGAGCTGCGGTAGGCCGCGAGAGCCCCGCGGTGGGTTGCGACACGTCCGGCGGGTCTATCTGACCAACGGTGTTTCCGGTGTTGTTCCAACAGGTTTGGCATAGGGCCATCGGTCGGCGAAGGTGCTCGAGAAGGCGTTGACCGCGTTTCCAGCGCAGGATCCATCGCGACAAGCGCGATAGGATGCGGCGGTGGCCACCGATGCGAGCATGCGAATCCTGCGGCTGCGAACGCTGATCAACCATCCACGGACCGGCAGCGCGGAACGCGATGCGGCGCAACGGATGCTGGACAGACTCCTGAACACGTCGACACCCGCCAAGACCGGCGACCGCACCTACGGCACACGACACAACCGCCTCGGCAGACATGCCTGCCTCGAGTTGATCGCGGACATGATCCGCGAAGACATCACCTCAATGCGGGCAGAACTGCCGGTAGCTGCCGGACCTGGTGAGTTGACCTCGTACGATCCGATCCGCGACGCACCCGCCGAGATCACGTTCGCGGTCGCCACCCCCCACGACACCGGTGTTGCCATCACCCTCAACGATGTGCCACGCGAATGGGGGTGGATCCACGCCGACGGCATCGAGACCGTGAGTCCGTCGATGCGCACGCTGGCTGCGGCATTGTCGGAATTGATGAACAGCTACAACAGCGACGGCACCGATATCGGTAGACGGTTCTTCGGCACCGTGCGCGTCGACGACGAAACCCTCGCGTGGTAGCCGGCCATCAGTTGCGTTTTCGAACCTCCACAACGGGTCGTTGAGTGCGTTCGACGCACTCAACGGGTCGTTCTGGACATCTATCCGAGGGCTTGTGGGTTGTGAACGTTGATCGGGGCGCCTGCGGTGTAGGCCAGGATCTGGTCGAAGATGAGGCTGAACATGGCGTTGAAGGAGTCTCGTTCGAGGAAGCCGATGTGCGGCGTGGCAACGACGTTGGGCATCGCCACCAGCGGGTGCAGGCCGCCGATCGGTTCCTGCTCGAATACGTCGACAGCCGCCATTCCCGGCCGTCCTACTCGCAGCGCGGTTTCAAGTGCGCCGGGTTCGATGAGCTGCGCCCGAGCCGCGTTGACGAGCAACGCTGTCGGCTTCATGACCGCCAGGTCGGCGGCAGTGACGATGGCCGCGGTTTCGGGTACCAGACGCAAGTGCAGCGAGACGACATCGCAGTCCCGGAAAAGCGCTCGTTGGCTCGCTGCCGCCGGATAGCCGTCGGCCTGGGCCCTGGCCAGGGTCGCGGGTCGTCCCCATACCTGCACAGCCATTCCGAATGCCGCGCCGTAGCCCGCCACGACGGATCCGACGGCACCGTAACCGAAGATCCCGAGTGTTTTGCCGCGCAGCCCGTCGCCCATCGGCTGGGCCTGCCACACACCGGCTTTCAGGGCCGCAGCCTCTTGCGGGATGCGGCGCGCCGCGGCCAGGATCAGCCCCCAGGTGAGCTCGGCGGGCGGATACGACGGTCCGCCGCCGGCGGCCAGGTAGGAAGACACGATCACCCCGCGCCGGGTCGCCGCCTCGATGTCGATGTGTGGGAACACGGCCACCTGGGTGATCATTCGCAGCTTCGGAAGCCGATCGAGCAGTTCCGCGCCGATCGGGGTGCGCTCGCGAATCAACGCCAGTACTTCGGTCTCGCGCAAGCGGTCGGCCAGGACATCGACGTCGGTCGTGTGATCGGTCCAGATGTCGACGTCGTGGTCGGCTACCAGGGAGAAACACGGCAGGGTCCGGACCGTGTCCTGCCAGTCGTCGAGAACGGCGATCCTCATGGCGCCGCCCCTCCGGGCAGACACAGCGTCAGTCGGAATTTGGGCGGTGAGCCGATCACGACATGCCACCGTCCACCGTGATCTCCTGGCCAGTGATGTATGCGGCATCACGCGAAGCGAGAAACGCGACGACTCCGGCCACGTCCTCCGGCTCGCCGAGCCGCTTCAGGGGTGACAACGCCGCCATCCGACGCATGCGCTCGGCCATCTGCTCCGGCGGCAGATGGGCGGCGGGCACGTTGATCGGGCCGGGGCTCACGGTGTTCACACGGATCTGGCGGTGAGCGAGCTCGGCCGCCGCCGTACGGGTGAACGCCTTCATGGCGGCCTTGGACGCGGTGTATATGCCGGTTCCGGGCCGTCGCCAGGCCGGGTCGACCGGAGCCAGACCGCACAAGACGACGGAGGCGCCGTCGTTCAGATGCGGGATCGCCTTCTGGACGGTGAAGAATGCGCCCTTGACGTTGACGTCGAAGACCTCGTTGAAATGCTCTACCGACGCGTCGTGCAATGCGTGCAGTCTCTTGAGGCCCGCGTTGACGAACAGCACATCGATTCGCCCCAAAGCCTTTGCGACAGCAGCGAAAAGGCGGTCGATATCCGCCACGTCGGCGACATCGCCCGCGACCGCGAGCACGTTGTCGCCGATCTCCGTAGCGGCGTGAGCGAGCCGATGCTCGTCGCGCCCCGTGATGGCTACACTCGCACCTTCTCGAGCGAACCGTCGGGCCGTTGCCAGACCGATGCCGCTGCTTCCGCCCGTCACGACGACCACGTGACCGTGAAATCTATCCATCGACACTTCGTTCTCCTTGCTCTCGATCGGTTATCACCTGTCCAGAACGACCCGTGAGTTGCGTTGAGCGCACGTCACGGGTCGTTGTGGACATCGGTTGGCCGGGCTGGTGTCGTGCCGGCCGGACGAATCCGCTGCGCTCGAACAGCCGGTTGTATCGACAGCGCGGACCGGCGGGGCTGCGGTAGCCGAATTCAGCCACTTTTCGAACGTCGGGCCGGTGCGGGCGGCGTGCGGGCCTGCCAGCAGTCTGCCGTCGGTGTAAATGGGGTCGTCGGGGGTGACCGCGTGGATCCGCAGCGGAAGACGGTGGTGGGTGACGAACCGGGTGGCCATCTCGACTGGATCGCCTTCGTCCGGACCGGCGATCTCCGGGAAAGGCGGCTCGGCGCGGGTCGGCCTCGCTGCCCACTCCGGGTCGGTGGCCAGGTCGACGAGACCTCGGGCCACGGAGCGGGCGGCGACCGAGTGGATGCGCATCGTAGGCACACGGGCTATGCCGCCGTCGATGCCCCAGTCGATGAGCTGGGGCACGAATTCGTGGAACTGTGCCGCCCGCAGGACTCTTACAGGGACAGGCCCGTTGAGCATGCGCTGTTCATGGGCGTATTTCGCCGCACCGTGACCGCTGGTGAATTGGTCCACGCCGATGACGGACACCTCGACCATCCGCTGCACCTCGACCGCGTGGCCGATCCGGTGCAGGTTGTCCGCTGCGGCGGCGAAGAATTCGAGTGCTGCATCCGGAGTCGGCCGGGCCTGCCCGGCTGCCGATCCGCTCGCCGCGTCGATGACGCACTCGACGCGGGCGAGGGCTTGCGCCAGGCCTACGCCGGTCACCACGTTCACGCCGTGAGTTCGGGACAACCGGACGACGTCGTGTCCGTCATCGGCGAGCAGCGCGACAACATGACGACCCACTCGCCCGGTTGCTCCGGTCACCGCGATCCTCACGCCCCCGGCTCCGGTTCGCCGCCGGGACGCCGGGACAACGGCCGGATGATGCCTTCGGGAAATCCGACGAGTCCATGGGCGAGCATCCGCCGGTGGGCGATGCGCCAGCCGCCGCTGGTCCGAGCGAACGTGTCCACATAGCGCGCCATGACGACCGGCTCGACCGGCGCCCCGGGTATGTTGTGCCACGCATAGACGTACGAGGTCGCGTCGGCGTGATCGGTGTCGGAAAACTGGATCTGCACGTTGCTGATGTGGTGGCTGGTTTCCGACTGCCCGACCTGGCGGGTGAGCCACTCGACCACCGCGGCCGAGGAACGCAGGATCTCGGTGTCGTTGATGCCGTATTCGGCAAGGCAATCCGTGGTGAACACGGCGCCCGCGGCGGTGAAATCGCGCTCGTCCACGCTGCGGGCGTAGATGTGGAGAACGTCGGTGATGGCGGCACGGTCGGTAAGTTCACGGACTGCCGTGTCGATGTCGATTCCCATAATGTCTTCTCCTTGGACTTCTGTTACGGCGATCAGCGGACGAACGCGTAGGCGTAGAACACGAGCCCTTCGCCGAGAGCGCGCACATCGATCAGGCGCGCAGGTTTGCGGGAGGGGAAATCGCCGAACAAGCGGGCGCCGCCGCCGAGCACCACCGGATAGGTCGTCAGCCGCAATTCGTCCGCCAGATCGTGTTCGATCAGCGCGCGCCCGAGCTGATAGCTGGCATATACCAGGATCTCGCCTGTCACTTTCTGCTTCAGCTCGGAAATCTCCTTGACCACGTCCCCGCGCAGCACCGTGGCGTTGCGGTTCCACCGGGGCTGTTCGAGCGTGCCGGACACGATGTATTTGGGCATGCTGTTCAATCTGTCCGCCCACACGCCTTCCCTCGACATCCATCGGCTTGCGAACCACTCGTCGCTGCGGCGTCCCAACAGCAGAGCTTCCGCCTCCAATGCCTCCTGCGTCTCGAGCTCGGCCCACGCGGGGATGTCCTTGTTCCCGAATTCGGTGAACCAGCCACCCCGATCGAAATCCTCTTTTCCGTCCGGGTCTTGTACGACACCGTCGAGGGTCACGTTCGTGCTGATGACGATCTTGCCCATGCCTGTTCTCCTTGGGTTGTGTCCTCGGCTGACGCAGGTATATACACCGACCGAGACAGGAATTGGGCGCGCCGGGACCGCCCAGTTCGGGCTTTGCGCGGTGTACATACCTGTACCGAAACACCCCAACCCGGAGAGGCGACGATGACACTGCTGTATACGGCCGAGGCCCTGGCCACCGGCGACGGTCGCAGCGGACACACCCGCACCAGCGACGGGAAGATCGACGTCGATTTGTCGATGCCCAAGGCGTTCGGGGGCGACGAAGTCGGCGCGAACCCCGAGCAGTTGCTGGCGGCGGGTTACGCTGCATGCTTCCACGGCACCTTGCGGCTCATATGCGGCAAAGTCGGCGCTGACATCGAGGGCTCGGCCGTGGGGGCGAGGGTGAGCCTGACACCTGACGGCGACGGTCTGAAACTGGCCGTGGAACTCGAAGTCGTCCTCCCGCACGTGCCCCTGGGCCAGGCCCGCGAACTGGCCGAGGCCACCCACCGACAATGCCCGTTCTCGAAGGCCACCCGGGGCAACATCGACGTAGAGATCATCATCGGTGAGCCATGACCGGGCCCGCCGAGCAGCCGAACTCCGTCCTGCTCGCGCGGGCGCAACAGGGCGACGGCGACGCGTTCCGGCAGATGACCGGGCCATACCGGGAGGAGTTGCGCATCCACTGCTATCGGATGCTCGGCTCGTTCCATGACGCGGAGGACGTTGTCCAGGACACGCTGCTGGCCGCCTGGCAATCGCTGAGCGGATTCGACGGCCGCCGGGCGGGCCTGCGCACCTGGCTGTATCGAATCGCCACCAACCGATGCCTCAACGCGCGGCGCGCAGCAGGCCGCCGGGCCGCCGAGGAAGCGAACATGCCTGGATTACCGGAGCCGACCGGACTCGGCGAGGTGTTGTGGCTCGAGCCCTACCCGGATGCGCGGATTCAACAGGGCACGGGTGTCCACCTTGGTCCGGAGGTGTATATCGAGCAGCAGGAATCGGTTTCGCTGGCATTCATCACCGCCCTTCAGGCGTTGCCGCCCCGACAGGTCGCCGTACTCGTCCTGCGCGAGGTTCTGGGCTTCCATGCCACCGAGGTCGCCGAGATGCTGGATTCGACCGTCGACGCGGTCAACAGCCTGCTCAAGCGGGCACGCGCGGCGATGCGGCAGCACCGTCGCGCCCATGCAGGCGACCAACCCGCGCCTGCCCCCGATTCACCCGCCGAGCAGCGTGTCGTGTCGGCCTTTGTCGATGCTTACCAGGCCGGAGATATCGATCGGCTCGTCACGCTGTTCACCGACGACGTGTTCATGTGGATGCCGCCGCTGCCATTCGAATACGAGGGCCGCGACGCGGTGGCTCGCCTGTGCGCCGGCATCTTCGGCTCCGGGCGCAGATACGACCTGATACCCACCCGAGCCAACGGACAACCCGCATTCGCCACCTACATCTACACGCCGACCGGCATCAGACACGCGACGAGCCTGATCGTCCTGAGCCTCCGGAATGACCGCATCGCGTCGATCACCCGTTTCGACAGTGGCGTACTGCCCTGGTTCGGACTGCCCCGGACCCTGCCGATCTCTTCGAAGTGAATGGTGTCGGGCGGTGACGTGCCGACGTTCTGATCGGAGGTCGGCTAATGGCGCACTATCGGCCGGAAATCGCATCAAACGCACAAATCTCGCCGAGAGTGTGCACTCTCCAGGCCAACGGCCTGCCGGAACGGCAGATGGGGTGCTGTCGTCTTGGTGTTCAGCGGAATTCGGCAAGGTGGTCGGTGACCCACTCCCGGTAGGTATGCGCGGGAGCGCCGGTAGCCTCGGCGACCGTGGCCAGCACGGGCTCCGGCCGTGCAGTCGTCTCGTCCATGCCCGCCAGAACGCGGTCGACGTCGTCGGCCGGCATCCAACTGGACATGCGCACGAGCATCTCGGCTCGGGACATCTTCTCGAACCGCACCGGTCTCCCGAGCACGCCCGCGATGATCTGCGCCCGTTGCGGAGCGGTCAGTGCCTCGGGGCCGGTCACGCTGTGGACCGCGCCGATGTGGCCCTCCAGCAGCGCGGCCACGCCGACCGCCGCGATGTCGCGCTCGTGGACGACCGACCTGGCCCATTCGTGGTAGTACTCGCGGACAACACCTTCCGTTCTGATGGAGTTCGCCCAGCCGAGGTCGTTGCCCGCGAATCCGCCCGCCCGCAAGAAGGTTCGGCCGACCCCCGTTTCGTCGATGAGCCGCTCCAAGTAGCCGTGCGAACCGAGCACCGCGCCTGCCCGCTCATCGGCGCCCATGGCGGAGAGGTAAACGACGTGGCGCACCTGCGCGGCGAACCGTTGTATCACGACGGGCGCGGCCGCGTCCGCTTGCAGCGTCGGCCACACCAGGAAGATGGCGTGCACGCCGTCGAGCGCGGCGTCCACACTGCTCGGATCCGACAGGTCACCACGGACTGCGGCTACGCCGGCAGGCAGGTTCGCTTGCTCCGGTTTGCGGACGAGTGCACGAACATCGACCCCGCATCGTGTAGTTGGTTGACGGCCGCGCGGCCGACCTTGCCTGTTGCGCCGGTTACCAGGATCATGAGCTCCAGCCTGGTACCTGAACTACCGTTTAGGTCAAGCCCGGATTGCCCGCACAGTCCACAGCCGGTGTACGGGCACGATCCGGGTGCAGGGACGGCCGCGGCCACGAGCGCCGAACCGAACCGGCAGACCCGACCTACTCTCGGCAAACCAGACTTCATGGTCGTGATGCTAAGGGGAAACTCCAAACGCCTCTGGCAGGATCGGGGGTCGTGCGTTTGCGAGCCTTGCCTTTCGTAGCGGTCGTGCTGGTCAGCCTGCCGATCCTGTTCGCCCCTGCCTCCGATGTGCCCACCGCCCCACCTGGCGCCGACAAGCTGGTCCACCTCGCCCTGTTCGCCGCGTTGGCGATAACGGGCAGCCTGGCGCGCATCCCGCGGACACCCCTCGCCGCGACGCTGGCGGCCTATGCGCTCGGGTCGGAGATTCTCCAGGCAGCCCTTCCGCTGCACCGCTCATTCAGCCTCGCTGACGTGGCCGCCGACCTCTCGGGCCTCGCCTTCGGCCTGCTTCTGTGCCGGTTCTGACGACTGGGCGCGGGTGCTGGCGGGCGGACCGGTGGAGCTGCGGAAGACGATGCGGTCGGCGGGCAGGATCGTCGACGTTTCGGCCAGGTCGGCTGCGCCGCGGAGGTAGTCGACGACGGCACGCGCGGCGGCGGCGCCCTGACGGCGCACGGGCTGCTCGACGGTGGTCAGGTTCACCAGGTCGGCTATCGGGTGGTTGTCGATGGCGATGACCGACATGGATTCGGGCACCCGCAAACCCGCTTCGTGGCGGAGTGCGCGCAATGCGCCTGCCGCGATCTCGTCGGAGTGGCAGAAGACCGCGGTCGGCGGGTCGGGAAGGCTCAACAGCCGCTGCATGGCCTCGGCGCCCTCGTCGATGCCCCAGGGGACCGAGATCTCGTGGTCGCGGAGCGCCGAAAGGTTCGCCTCGGCGAGTTGGGCGCGGTATCCGCGGTAGCGGTCGCGGTCCGAATCCCAGTGTCCGCCTTCGACGGACTCGGTGCGGATCATGCCGATGCGGGTGTGACCCTGGTGAATCAGGTGCGCGACCGCTTTGCGTGCGGCGCCTGCGTCGTCGAAGCCGACGTTGGCGACTCCGTCGGATCGAGCGCCGACATTGACGACCGGGCACCCGGTCGCGGCGAGCTGCTCGCGGTCGGCCGAGGTGAGCGGGGCAGCCAGGACGATCACCGCATCCACCTTGCGGCGCAGCGCGAGCCGTTGGTAGAACTCCCGACGCAGTTCGGCATTCTCCAAGCAGTAGAGCAGCAGATCCAATCCCGCACTGCGCAATTCGCCCTGGATTGCGGCGACGGCGGTGGAGTAGAACCACGTGTCGACCACCGGCGTGACCACCGCGTCGCGGCCGGTCGTGTCCGGAGTGCTGAAGTAGGACAGCTCCGCGGCGGCTTTCCGGATGCGCTCCCGCACCGATGGCGACACGCCGGGCTCATTGCGCAGCGCCCGCGAGACGGTGGCGACCGACACGTTGCCTGCCCTGCTGGCGATGTCGGACATTCGCACTCGCTTGGAACCCACCATCCGAGTGTAGAAGTGCGCAATATTTTGCGCTACGCGCAGTTTCGACTAATGCCGCTAGTGCACAACATCATTCGGGACAGGTCCACTGGACGGGGTAGTGTGACGTGGACCATACTGAAGCAAAGTTGCGTCAACGAACTCCGAGACGGTCGCAACTTTCTCCACGGAGGTGATCAAGGATGGCCACCGCACCCTGGTGGGAGAACGCGGTTGTGTACCAGGTGTATCCGCGCAGTTTCTGCGACGGGAACGGTGACGGGACCGGCGATCTCGCGGGTTTGCTGGCGCGGCTGCCGTATCTCGCGGGGCTGGGCGTCGACGCGATCTGGATCTGCCCCTGGTATCCGTCACCGATGGCCGACGGCGGCTACGACGTGGCCGACTACCTCGACATCGAGCCCGCCTACGGCACCTTGCACGATGCCGACGAGCTCAGTGCCGCCGCGCACGACTGCGGGCTGCGCGTGCTCATCGACATCGTGCCCAATCACACGTCAAGCCGCCATAACTGGTTCGCCGCCGCCCTGCGCGACGAGGCGGGAGCGCGGGACCGCTACTGGTTCCGGGCCGGGCGCGGGCCCGGCGGCGACGCGCCGCCCAACGACTGGGCCAGCATGTTCGGCGGCTCGGCGTGGACGCGGGTCGAGGACGGGCTGTGGTACCTGCACCTGTTCGCACCGGACCAACCCGACCTGAATTGGCAACATCCCCAGGTGCGCTCGGAGTTCGAGCGGATTCTGCGGTTCTGGTTCGACCGCGGCGTCGACGGCTTCCGCATCGACGTCGCCCATGGGCTGGAAAAGGATCCAGAACTCCCCGACGCAGGACCGCGTCCCGCCGCCGGGCTGCTGAGCATCACCGCCCACCCGGCGTGGGATCGGGATGCGGTCCACGAGATCTACCGTGCGTGGCGTCGGGTCGCCGACGAGTACACGCCCGGAAGGGTTTTCGTGGCCGAATGCTGGGTCGCCGACAACCGGCGGCTGGCCAGGTATCTGCGCCCCGACGAGTTGCACACGGCGTTTCAGTTCGACCTGCTGAAAGCGCCGTGGCGGGCCGCCGAGCTGCGCGCCGTCATCGACGACGCCGTCGCCCAGGCTCAGGCCGTCGGAGCGCCGCCCACGTGGGTGCTGTCCAACCACGACACGACTCGCGTGGTCACCCGGTATGCACGGTCCCAGCCCGACCACCCGGTCGAGCCGCACTGGGAACGCGCGCGCTGGGCAGCCGAACGGGCCGACCTCGACCTCGGCCGCCGCCGCGCGCGGGCCGCCGCCCTGCTCCAACTCGCGCTGCCCGGTACGGCCTATGTCTACCAAGGCGACGAGCTCGGTCTCGAGGAGATCGAGAACCTGCCCGACAACGCCCGCCAGGACCCGACCTGGCGCCAGTCCGGCCATGCCGACGTCGGCCGGGACGGCTGCCGCATCCCGCTCCCGTGGTCGGCCGAGCATGCGTCATTCGGTTTCTCGCCCCGCGGCGCCACCGCGCCGCCGTGGCTGCCGCAGCCCGCGCACTGGGCAGCCCTGTCCGTGGCGGCCCAAACCGAGGATCCGCACTCGGTTCTCGCTCTCTACCGCGCCGCGCTGGCGCTGCGGCGCATCTACTGGGCAGGCGCATCCGGAGCGATCGAATGGCTCGAAACCCCTTCCGACACTCTCGCTTTCCGCCGAGGCGCCGCCCAGTGCCTGGTCAACTTCGCGCCTGACTCCATCGACATCCCCCGTGGCTTCCGGGTCGTCGCAGCCTCGCAACCCGACGTTGACCGGACCCTGCCCACCGACGCCGCGGTGTGGCTGACCCCGCGTTAGGACGAATGACGATGTCAACCGGACAACAACCGATCCGAAGCGGAGCCGGGCCCGTCCGACCGCTCGGTGTGCTGGGCGGCTGGGTGATCGGACTCGTCGCCGCAACAGTCGTCGTGCAATTCATCAGCGACTTCATCGACTGGGCGCACTATGCGGACTTCGAACGACGTTGGGACAACCCGCAGTCCGGCAGCATGCCGGACTGGCAGTCCGATCTCTGGGCGGGTGTCATCGCGATGGTGTTGCTGCTCGGCTCGGGGATCGTCGTCATCGCCTGGCTCTGGCGCGCGCGACGCAACGCCGAGGCGCTGTGCGCCGCACCGCATCGACTGCCCGTCGGCTGGGTGATCGGCGGCTGGTTCTGTCCCGTCGTCAACTTCTGGTTCCCGCACATGCTCATGACCGACGTGGTGCGCACGAGCGATCCGCGCACTCCCGCCGACGCCGAAGACCTCGCACGCTTCCGCGGCGTGCCTGCCCCCGCTCTGGTCACCGCATGGTGGATGTTGTTCGTGATGAGCTGGCTGCTGGATTTCGTGAGCCTGCGACTGAGTACGCCGGAACTGCGGTCGAAAACCACCGGCGAGTACTACGTGACGGCCTACTCCCCGAGTGGCGGCGGCAGCCTCGTCGCGGTGGAACTGATAGGTACCGGCCTCCTGGCCGGTGCGGCAATCTGCTTGGGGCTCTTGGTCATCCGAGTGAGGCAGTATCAAGTGGCCCGCGCGGGCCGTCCGATCGCGCCTGCCGCGGCCGCCCCTGTCACGGATGCCGTGCCTGTCACTGCTGTCGCCCCGGCCGCCGCCCCTGCGCCGATGCCGGCTGACGACTCCCCGCGGCACAAACATGCCGATACGGCCGTGATCGTCGCCGACAGTCTGCCCATCGCCGAGTCGGGCGACATCGAGCGGAGCTTCGGCCGAGTGCGCGACAGCTGGCACGCGCCCGAGATTCTCGACCTCGACGCCGATCGGCTCCGCGCCCGAATCGCTGTCATCCTGGCCGCGCACGCCGCTGAGGGCTACACCGAGGTGAGTGTCAAGACCAGCACGGACAACAAGCCCACGCTGGTGCACCTCGACTCTTTCCACCCCACCCGGCCGGACGGGTGGCGGCCGGTGCGTATCGCGAACCGGGGCAACGGCCGGTTCGCCCTCTACGGCCACTCCTCGATCTATCAGGTGTCCGAAATCCCGCCCGACAATGCCGATCTCGTTGCAGAGCTGGTGACGATCGGCACAACGCGCGGATATCTGAAACCCTACGAGCCCGGTGCGGGGTCGATCATTGACGGCCGCACCAAGGAAATCGGCAGGCAGCTGCACAGCCGGGGCGGCATCGACATGATGCGGTCGGTACACGCCGCCGTCGCCGAGCGGGTGCGGCACCACCCCGGCCTGGCCAGGGAACTCGAGCATGCCTGGGACGGTATCGGGTCATGGCAGCGGTGAGCCCGCGTCGGCCGGGCCCATGATGTCCTGAATGACCCGTGACGTGCGTTCAGCGCACGCCACGGGTCGTTCTGGAGAAAGGGAATGCGCGACACGCGGGCCGGCCTTCGAATGCCTGCCCCGGTGACTAGGACATCATGGTCATGTCCGATGAGTCGCCGGAGTAGGGCCCGCCGAGCAGTTCGGGCTTGGGAACCGAAGAGGGCCGACATGAAATTGCTGAAGTGTGCCGGGGTCACTGTGCCCGCAGTCGTCTGTGCGCTCGTGGCCGCGGGTCCCGCGCAGTCCGCGCCGGAAGCCGCCGTGCTGCGCGGCGCCGACCGCGGAGTCGGCTACGCCACGACGCTCTCGGATGACCACTCCGGCATCCTCACCACGCTCGATGCGGGTCGGTTCGCGCTGACCGACGACCGGACGTCGGTGACGGTGCTCGGTCCGGAGGGCGTCGAGCTTGCCCGGCTGCCCATGCATTTCCAGATTGCGGGCCGCAACGCGGACCTCGTGCCCGAGATCGACAGGTCGGGCCACGCCTTGACGCTGCGAACCGCCGCACGTCCGTCTCCGGTTGTCGATGTCGCCGAGTACAACGGCGCCATGGCGCAGGCCAAGGAGATCGGGATCTTCGGCATGTCGGCGGGCTTCGTGATCGGCGGGGTGGTCGGCTCCATGATCGGAGCGGCGGTCGGGGCCCTGTTCTTCCTCGTCGGTGCGCTGCCCGGGCTGATGTTCGGCATGGTTGCCGGCGCGGTCATCGGCTGCATCATCGGGGGCATTGTCGCGCCGATCTGACGCGAACCGCTCCTGGCTCGGACACGCGCGGCTGTGGGATTTCCCAGAACGACCCACGACGTGCGTTGAACGCAACTCGTGGGTCATCCTGGAGGTTTTCAGCGGGGTGAGGTGAAACCGCTCCCTGGCCTGGACATGCGTGGTTGTGGGTTGTCCAGAACGACCCGTGGTGTGCGTTGAACGCAACCTGTGGGTCATTCTGGAGGTTTTCAGCGGGGTGCGGGCGTAACCGTGCGAATGACGACCAGTGCGATCAGGAGGGCGAGCGCGGTGAAGCCCGCGCCCGTGGCGAACGCGGTGGCGATGCCGTGGGTCTGGACGTCGGGCGGAAGATTCCCGCCCGACGCGCCGTCGCCCGCACCGCGAACAGCCGTGCCGTAGGCAGTGACGAGGACGGCGAAGCCGAGCGCGCCGCCGCCGATCCACTGCATGGTTTGCAGCACGCCGGAGGCCGCCCCGGCGTCCTGGGGCGCGACGCCGGCCAGAATCGTGATGGTGAGCGGCACCGTCGTGAGTCCGACGCCGATCCCGGCCAGCACCAGCGGCCCGAGCACGGCCGCCGCGTAGTTGCTGTCGGGGTGCAATTGCGCCAGCCGGAGCATCGCGGCGGTGGCGAGCAGCGCGCCCGCGATCATGACGGGTTTGGTGCCGAAACGCTGCACGAGCCGCGGAACGGCGCGGACGGTGGCGAAGACGGCGAGGGTCAGGGGCAGGAACGCGAGTCCGGTGCGCACCGGGCTGTAGTCGCGGATGTCCCGGAGGAACTGGGTGACGAAGTAGATGACGTCGAACAGCGTGGTGGGCACGAGCAGCATGTTGACGTAGGCGCCTGCCCGGTTGCGCTGGGCGAACAGCCGCAGCGGCAGGATCGGTTGGGCGGCGCGGGATTCGTTGCCGACGAACAGCGCTACCAGGACGGCGCCTGCCGCGCAGGAGGTGAGCGTCTGCGGGTCCGACCAGCCGTTCGTGGAGGCGCGGATGAACCCGTAGACGAGTCCGCCGACACCGGTGGTGGCCAATACCGCGCCGAAAGTGTCGAAGCGTCCGGGCCTGCGGGGGGTTTCGCCGATGAACAGCGGAGCGAGCGCGGCGATGACCAACCCGATCGGGACGTTGATGAAGAACACCCAGCGCCAGTTCGCGTACTGAGTGAGGATGCCGCCGAGAATCAGGCCGGTGGCGAGGCTGGCGCTGAACATCGCCGCGAACAGGCCGAGCGCCCGGTTGCGGCGCGGTCCCTCGTCGAAGTTCGTCGCGATGAGCGCCAGCACACTGGGCGAGGCGAAGGCGCCGCCGAGGCCCTGGACCACCCGGGCGATGATGAGCCACGCGGCATTGGCGGCCAGGCCGGCCGCCAGCGAGGCCAGCGTGAACACGACGACTCCGCCGACGAAGGCGGCCCGGCGGCCGAGGATGTCGCCCGCTCGACCGCCGAGCAGCAGCAGACCGCCGAAGGCGAGCGTGTAGGCGTTGAACACCCAAGCCAGGCCGGTCGCGGAGAAGTGCAGGTCCGCGCGGATGTCGGGCAGGGCGATATTGACGATGGTCACGTCCAGGCCGATCATCAGCTGGCACAGCAGGACGATGGCCAGGATGACGCCGGGGCGTCTCCTGCGCGGCGGGTTGTGGTGGTCCTGCTCGGTGTGCGCATCGGTGGCAGACACGGGGCTCCTACTTCTGGTCGCGGGCGGGGTCGGCTTCGCGGTCGATGGCGGCGGCGAGGGCGCCGATCGTGGGATCGGACAGGAACTGCCCGGCCCGGACGGGTGCGCCGGTCAGGTCGCGGATCTGGCGCAGCATCGCGACCGCCGCGACCGAGGTGCCGCCCGCACCGAAGAAATCGGTGGCGCGGTCGTAGTGCGCGGCCGCCGAATCCGGTGTCTCGCTGAGCAGCCGGGCCCAGAGCTCGGCCACCTTGTGATCGGTCGGCCCCGACAGCGGCCCGCCCTCGGACAGCGGGCCGCTGGTGCGGCCGTGCGGCCGTGCGCGGGATTCCGGAAGTTCGGCGGCAGGCAGTGTGACGGCGGCCTCCCAGGCGCTCGGGTCGCCGGTCAGTCGGTCGAGCGTGGAGCACAGGTCGTCGAATATCGCGTCCACGGCGCCCGGCGCGAACAGGTCGGCAGCGGCGTCGAGGGTGACGGCGATCGCGTCGTTCTGCCACGGCGATCTGCCGACTTGCAGGTCGAGGGAGACCTGCGGGGTTCGGATGCTCTGGAAGGAGTCCAGTACCGCAATCGATTCGGGCATGTCGGCGGGCGGACGCAGGCCGAGCATGCTGTGGAACACGACCGGCGCCACGGGCTGCGCACCGCGGTGTCGACGGGCGATCTCGCGGACCACTTCGACGCCGCTGACCAGTGCGTGGTCGAAGGTTTGCGCGGTCGCGGACTGGGTCCGACCGCACAGTTCGGTGAAAGTCGCCGAACTCGGCAGCCGCAGCGGGACGAGTGCGGTGGTGGCGAACGGGCCGATCACCGGGTCCAGATCGGCGGGCAGCGCCATCCGGTCGAGGTAGAGCACGTTGAGCAGCAGGTGGCGGTGTCCCGCGGCCCGGGCCAGCGCCAGGGCGTAACAGGTGGCGAACACCGACGACGGGATGAGTCCCCGTTCCGTACAGCGGGTGGTGATGGTCGCGAATTGCTCCGGCGTCAGCCGCGTCTCGCGTCGCTGCATGAGTTCGGCGCTGATGCCCGCGGCAGGTTCCGCGACCGGCAGCGCCGGTGCGGGCGGCAGCTCGGCGACGCGGTCGAGCCACCATTGCCGGTGTCGGGTCCACTCGTCGGTCCGGCGGCGGGCGGCGAGCGTGGCGACGTAGTCCGCGAATCGGGCGGTCTGCGGCACCAGCATCGCGTTCGGCTCGTCGAGGTAGGTCAGCAGTTCGCTGACCAGCAGCTGCCCGGACCAGCCGTCCGCGATGAGCAGGCTGCACACCACGTGCAGGCTGAGCCGGCTGTCGGGCAGGTGCACCGCGACGATGCGGAACGACCACGGCTCCGGGCCGGGGCCGCGTCTCTGCAAGTCGGACCGGATGCGGGCGATTTCCGCGGCGGCGGCCGCGCTCGACGCCGTGCGGAGGTCCACCTCGTCGACGGGCAGTGCGGCGAGGCCTGCGTCGGAAGGGTCGAGCGTGGTCTGTGTCCCGTTGGGGGAGAAGACCGTTCGTAGCATCGGGTTGCGGTCGACGAGCCGCCGCGCCGCGGCGGGCAGGTCGGCGTCGGTGATGCCGGACACCAACAGGTCTCCGTAGCCGTGGGCGGATCGGTAGCTCAAGGTCCACGCGTCGTGTTGGCCGACCCAGTAGGCCTGTTGCAGCGGCGTGAGTTCGAAGGGCCCGTCGCAGGCGGCGGGCGCGACCAGTTCGGTCACGGGCCCGGTCGCGGCGACGGTGTCGATGGTCTGTCCGCCGATTCGAGCGAGCAGGGCCGTGAGGGTGAAATCGGGGGCGATGATCTCGCGGATGGGCAGGTGCAAGCCGAAGGCGCTGCGCAGCCGCCGGGCCAGTCGGACGGCCGATACCGAATCGCCGCCCGAGGCCACGAACCCGCGGGTCGAGTCGATTCCGGCGGGCTGGATGCCGAGCAGCTCGGCCCAGACGGCGGTGACGTCCTCGCCGATGTCGGCGGTCGCGGACTCGGCGCTGTCGGCGTGCCAGCAGGCGGGGTCGTCGGCGAGCGTGCGCAGCAACCGCATCACCGCGGCGAAGGCGGTCTCGGCGGCGGTGAGGTCGACGGCGGTCTCCAGGATGTCCCAGCGCACGTGCAGCAGGCCGCCTTCGACGTAGACCTGGTGGTCGAGCCATACGTCGGGGGTCTGGCTGATGCCGTAGACGATCGGGCCGACCCACTCCAGCTGAGGTTCGCTGCCGAGGAGTTCGCCGATGTCCAGGCCGCTGGTGAACACCACGGGCAGCCGGGCCCGGCTGCCCGTGTGGGCGGTGAGGTCGGCGAGCAGGTCGACCGCGGAGTAGTCGCGGTGGTCGAGGTCGTCGAACAGCCGCTGCTGGGTTCGCGCCGCACGGGCCAGGAAACTTCCGCCGTCCCGGCGGTCCACCTCGTGGGCGGTCAGGGCGGTGAACTCGCCCACCACCTGGTCGATGTCGGGCAGCTCGAGCGGGCGGTCCATCAGCGTGAGCACGACGGAAAACCTGTCTTCACCGGTCCATTCGGCAAGCGTGTCGGTGTAGGCGGTCAGCAGTACCGCGGCCGGGGTCAGTGCGTGGCGAGCCGCCGCGGCGGCGAGCGCCTCCCACTGGGCTGCGCTGAGCCGGTCGCTGCGCCGGACGAAACGGGGGGCGGCCCCGGGGGCGGGTCGAGTGGGCAGCGTGGGCGGCCCGGGAAGCGCGGGAATGCGCCGTTTCCAGTACTCGGCGGCACGGGCGTAAGCAGGGCTGTCGCGACGGCGCTCCGTGTCCGCGACGTACCCGGCGAAGTCGGTTCTCGGCGCGGGCGCCTGCGTGTGGGGGTCGGCATAGGCCTCACGGAGGTGGCGGTCGAGCAGGAAGAAGCTGCTCGCATCGCAGATCAGGGCGTCGATGCCGACGAACAGTCGCAGCTGCCCGTCGCGGAGCTCAGCGGCCCGCACGTCGAACAGGGGCCAGCGGTCGTGGCGAATGACCCGGTGTGACAACTGTTCCCGAAGTTCGAGCAGCCGCGCCTGTCGTTGGCCGTCCGGTAGTGCGGTCAGGTCGTAGCGCCGGATCCGGTAGTGCGGGACGGCATCGGCGACTCGGTTCCGGTAGTCGGCGGTGATCACGGTGCGCAACATCGGATGCCGTGCGATCACGAGGTTCCATGCCTGCTCGTACCGGTCGAGATCGAGGTCGGTGCAGTGGAATTCGTGGAAGACGTAGCATGCCGGGCTGCCGTCACC
>JABFVX010000064.1 GCA_013362555.1 Mycobacteriaceae bacterium | reverse complement strand
ACCGGGTAGTCCGGCACCAGGTCGCCGTCGACCACGGGCGCCGTCGCCAAGGTGCCGGGGACCTTCACCGGCACCTCGTCCACCAGCATGTCGGCGGCCGCCACCAGCCGCCGCAGCGGCAGTGTGCACAAGTCCGCAGCGTCGGCCCGCCCGACGCCCGCCAGTTCCAGATATCGGCGCGCCACCCCGGCGGCCCGGTTCGGGCCGTACACCGAGGTCGCGGGCGGGCTCTGCGCGATCGCGCGGTGGAAGAGGCCTTCCGCTCTCGGCGACGTCATCAGCGTGGTCACGCAGCCCGCGCCGGACGACTCCCCGAACAGGGTGACGTTGTCCGGATCCCCGCCGAACTCGGCGATGTTGTCCCGAATCCACTCGAGCGCCGAAACCTGGTCCCACAGGCCCAGATTCGAATCGAACTGCACCGTGCCCGGCCGGGACAGCGACGACAGGTCCAGAAAGCCGAACGCGCCGACCCGGTAGTTCACCCCCACCACCAGCATGTCGCCCAACTCGGCGAGCCTGCGGCCGTCGTACAGCGCCTGCGCCGCGGTCCCGAGGCAGTACGCGCCGCCGTGCAGCCACACCAGCACCGGGCGCGGCTTGTCCGGGCGCGCAGGCGCCCACACGTTGACCCACAGGCAGTCTTCGCCGATCTCGAGTCCGCTGTCCATCGGGACCATGGCGTCCAGCCCCTGCGGCGCGATCGCCCCGAAGCGGGTGCAGTCGCGTTCCCCCTGCCACGGCCGCGGCGCGACGGGGCGGCGGAACCGGTTCGGGCCGGCGATCGGAGCGGCGTAGGGCACGCTGCGCCAGACGAAGGAGTCGCCCTCGCGGAACCCGCGCACGTCGCCATAGCGGGTGCGGACGACCGGCACGGAGACTTCGTAGGCTCCATAGGTCTCGGCCAAGGCGCTCATGAGCTCGCTCCTTCCCTGCGATCACCGATCACACCGGGTACTTCGAGAGTACGGGCGAAGACCCGGCAGTAGCGACGCGAGCGGATATCGAACGTGAGGGGTTCCGGCAACAAATCGGCTAAACGCAGGTCACACGGAAACTTCCACCGAACTTTGTTGCCGAAACAGTGACCGTAACTGCGGGGTCGAACGGGACAATACGGGCAGCGGACGTAGAGTAGGCCTCGATTTCGGCCCGCGTGCGGACGCGGGCGGAATAACCGTTTCGACTACTGGAACGAGGAGAATCGGTTCATGAAGGTAACGGTGTTCGGGGCCGTGGACAGCCTCGGGCAGAACGTCATTCGACAATCGCTCGACGCGGGACATGACGTGACGGTGTACGCGCGGCCCGCACTGGCTCCCGCCGATCCCGACCCCGCGGTCCAACTGGTGCGCGCCGAGCCGGGCGACCGGGGCGCGGTCCGCACCGCAGTCGCAGGCGCGGACGCGGTGTTGTGCGCCATCGGCTGCGCGGCCGAGACGCCAACGCCGATCGCCTCCGCCCTGCGCGTCGTGCTGGACGTGATGGCCGACGCGGGGGTGCGCAGGCTCGTCGCGGTCAGTTCCGCGCCCGCCGCGCCGCCGCACCAGAAATCTCGGTTCGACCTGTTGGTGAAGCACCCCGTGCTCTTCCTGCTGCACCGTGAGCGACTCACCGAACTGCGCCGGATGGAAGCCATGCTGGCGCAAAGCGATTGCGACTGGACGGTGTTCCGGCCGCCGAACCGGCTGACAACAGGTCCCGCGGTCGGAAAGTATCGAACCGCCCTGGATTCCAAGCTGCGTCGGACACATGCACTCTCCCGCGCCGATCTGGCGGTCGCAATGGTCGACGCCGTCGGGGACGAATCGCTGGTCGGACATTTCGTGACAATCTCGTATTGACCCCTGGTGACCCCCAGGCAAACGCCCATACCTGCGGAACTGCCGTGACGTGCCTTGGACGCACGTCACGGGTCGTTCCGGAAGGGTTTACCCTCCCCCTATGCGCATAGGAGCCCATGTCCGGTCCGACGCCGACCCGATCGGGTTCGGCGAGAAACTCGGCGCCGACATCATCCAGATGTTCGTGATCGACCCGCAGGGCTGGGAAAAGCCGCAGCCGCACCCGATGACCGAGCAGATCCTGGCCAGCCCCATCGACGTGGTCGTGCACTCCTCCTACCAGATCAACGTGGCCAGCCTGAACAACCGCCTGCGGATGCCCTCTCGCAACGCAGTGGCCCAGCAGGCCAAGGCCGCGGCCGCGATCGGCGCCGTCGGACTGGTCGTGCACGGCGGCCACGTGCGCAGCGACGCCGAGATCGACACCGGAATCGACAACTGGCGCAAGCTCTTCGAGCGCCAAGCCGAAAAGGGCGGCTTCGACGTGCCGATTCTCATCGAGAACACCGCGGGCGGCAATCACGCCATGGCGCGCAAGTTCGACATGATCGGCAAGCTGTGGGACGCCGTGGGCGATTTCGGCGCGGGCTTCTGTCTGGACACCTGCCACGCCTGGGCGGGCGGCGAGGACCTGGTCGGCGTGGTGGAGCGAATCAAGGCCATCACCGGGCGCATCGACCTGGTGCACCTGAACAGCTCCCGCGACGAGTTCGACTCCGGCGCGGACCGGCACGCCAACTTCACCGACGGCACCATCGACCCGCACCTGCTGGCCGAAATCGCGGCCGCCGCGGACGCTCCCGTCATCCTCGAAACCCCCGCCGAGGGTCTCGCCGACGACATCGCCTACCTCCGCGAATACCTCACCTGATACGCGACAAACGCACCAGTTCTTGCCAGACGCACCGAAAATAGCCGACTAGAACCGGTGCGTTCGGCAAAAAGGGGTGCGTCTGGGTTCAGTCGCGGCGGCGGGGCCGTCGGGTGCCGCGGGACGGGCCCTGGTCGAGCTGGAGCTGGATGAGGACGCCGCTGATCCGGGTGCGGCGCAGCGCCTCGAACGTCTCCTTCGGCAGGTCCGCGGGCAGCTCCACTAGTGAGTGGTCGGGGCGGATGCTGATGTGGCCGAAGTCGCTGCGGCGCAATCCGCCCTCGTTGGCGAGGGCGCCGACGATCGCGCCGGGCGCGACGTGGTGGCGCTTGCCGACGCTGATGCGGTACGTAGCCATCTCGACGCCGGTGCGCCGGTGGCGGCTGCCGCCGTCGTCGTCGCGGTCGTCGAAGCGGCGCGCGGGCCGCTCCGCGCGCTCGCGCCGCTCCCGCACCGGGGCGGGCGGGTCCGGCTCCATCAGGAAGTTCTCGCCGTCGCGCGAAAGCACGGCCAGCGCCGCGGCGATGTCCACCAGCGGGATGTTGTGCTCGGCCTCGTAGTCCTCGATGAGCTTGCGGAACAGCGGGACGTGCGGGGTGGCAAGGCTTTCGGTGATCGAGTCGGCGAACTTCGCCACCCGCTGGGCATTCACGTCGTCGACCGACGGCAGCGGGATCTCGGTCAGGGGCTGGCGGGTCGCGCGCTCGATCGCCTTGAGCAGGTGCCGCTCCCGCGGCGCCACGAACAGCAGCGCCTCGCCGGTGCGGCCCGCCCGCCCGGTGCGGCCGATGCGGTGCACGTAGGACTCGGTGTCGTGCGGGATGTCGTAGTTCACCACGTGTGAAATGCGTTCCACGTCCAGGCCGCGGGCGGCGACGTCGGTGGCCACGAGGATGTCGAGTTGCCCGGACTTCAGCTGCCCGATGGTGCGCTCGCGCTGCGTCTGCACGATGTCGCCGTTGATCGCCGCGGCGGAGAATCCGCGCGAGCGCAGCTTCTCGGCCAACTCCTCCGTGGCCTGCTTGGTACGGACGAAGATGATCATCGCCTCGAACGGCTCCACCTCGAGGATGCGGGTGAGCGCGTCGAGCTTGCGCTGGTGTGAGACCTGCAGCCAGCGCTGGCTGATGTTGGCCGACGTGGTGGTCTTGGCCTTGACAGTGATCTCCACCGGATCGTGCAGGTACTGCTTGGAGATCTTGCGGATCGCGGGCGGCATGGTGGCCGAGAACAGCGCCACCTGCTTGTCCGTGGGCGTCTCGGCCAGAATGCGCTCGACGTCTTCCTGGAAGCCCATCTTGAGCATCTCGTCGGCCTCGTCGAGCACCAGGAACCGCAGTTCGGACAGGTCCAGCGACCCCTTCTCGAGATGGTCGATCACCCGGCCCGGGGTGCCGACCACGACGTGCGCGCCCCGGCGCAGGCCCGACAGCTGGACGCCGTAGTTCTGCCCGCCGTAGATCGGGAGCACGTGCACGCCCGGCATGTGCGCGGAGTACCGGCCGAACGCCTCGGCCACCTGGATGGCCAGCTCCCGGGTCGGCGCGAGCACCAGCGCCTGCGGCTTCTTCGCCTTCACATCGAGGCGCATGAGGATCGGAATGGCGAATGCCGCGGTTTTGCCGGTGCCGGTCTGGGCGAGCCCGACCACGTCGGCCCCGGTCAACAGCGGCGGTATGGTCGCGGCCTGAATCGGCGAGGGAGTCTCGTAGCCGACATCGGCGATGGCGGCGAGGGCGCGTTCGTCAACCCCCAGTTCGGCGAAGCCCGCGGGAGCAGGGCCTGCGGAGTCACCAGGGGACGCAGCGTCGGGGTCGTTAGTTGCCGGCTGATCCGGCATCGCCGCATCGCCATCCAAATCGGTACTCATTGACCAGGAGTTTAGTGCCGGCGGTGGCATCGGCGTCGGGCGGGCCAATAGCGTAGGGGCATGGGACCGGATTCGGCGGCAGATTCGGAGCGAAACACCGTCATCGCGGTGGTGCAATTCGCCCCGCACACAGACAAGCAGGCCAACCTCGCCGAACTGCGCGGGCACGCGGTCGCAGCCGCCCGGGCCGGGGCACGGGTGGTGGTGGCGCCCGAGTACGCCATGTTCGGGGTGGCCCGCCTCGACGAGCGGGTGGTCGCGGCCGCGGAACCGGTGGACGGCCCGTTCGTCACCGGGCTGGGCGAGCTCGCGAGCGAGCTCGGAGTCCACTTGGTCGCGGGGTTCGCGGAGCGATTGCCGGACGACCGGGAGCGCGTGCACAACACCGTCGTCGCGATCGGCCCGGACGCCGCCCCCGCGGCCGTCTACCGGAAGGTGCACCTCTTCGACGCGTTCGGGTTCACGGAGTCCGACATCGTGGCGCCCGGGCCGGTCACCGAGCCGGCCGTGTTCACGGCGGACGGCATCCGCATCGGTCTACAAACCTGCTACGACCTGCGATTTCCCGAGTCGGTCCGGCGAATAGCCGTGGCGGGCGCGGACGTGCTCGCGCTGCCCGCGCAGTGGATCCCGGGCCCGCTCAAAGAGGACCACTGGACCACCCTGCTGCGTGCGCGGGCCATCGAGAACACCTTCTACGTGGCCGCCGCCGATCACGCCGCTCCGCGCGGCGCGGGCAATTCGATGATCGTCGACCCCATGGGCATCGTCGTGGCGAACCTCGGCGACCGCACCGGCATCGCCGCTGCCCCGGTCTCCGCCGCCCGCCTGCGCCAAGTCCGCACCGCCAACCCCTGCCTGCAACTGCGGCGACTGCCGCCGGAGTAATTCTCCAGAATGACCCGTGAAATGCAGCTTCCATTGCGCTGCTCGCGAGCGCGGAACGCACGTCACGGGTCATTCTGGAGAGATCACTCCGGCGGCGGTTGGGATGACGCAGACACGGTGCGCTGCCTACCCTGGTGTGGGATGACGCTGTTCACCAATCGCGAGGATGCGGGGCGTGCGCTCGGCACGGCTCTGGGGCGTCTGCGGGCCGATGCGCCGGTGCTGCTGGCGCTGCCGCGCGGCGGGGTTCCGGTGGCCCGGGCGGCGGCGGACGTGCTCGGCGCGGAGCTGGACATCGTGCTGGTG
>JABFVX010000363.1 GCA_013362555.1 Mycobacteriaceae bacterium | reverse complement strand
CCCGGGGCGGTCGGGCGTCGGCTGCGGCAGGTGACGAGGCAGCGGAGCGGGCGGCGCCGCGCGAACTGCTGTGTCGGACCCGCTTAGCCGGAAGGATGCTCGATCTCGATGCGCATCGGCGCCGAGGGGCCGTTCGGCAGGCTCGGCCACGGCCGGGCCCGCGTCGGCGATGCCGTCGCCGTGCCCGTCGAGCCGATGCCGATTCGTCACGTTTGCACTGTACGACGTCCTGCTGCTCTAAGGTAGCCACGAAACGGATTTATGCAGGATCGGGTAGCCGATATACGCCACCGCGTCAATTGTGGCGTGGGCGAGCACTAATGGCCATAAGCGGGTATTACGCTGCCAATATCGCCCGAAAACCAACCCCATGACCAGATTTCCGAGGCCGCCGCCGACGCCTTGGTAGAGGTGATAGCTGCCGCGTAGCAGTGCGGAAGCGGCGAGAGCGCGGTCGTCCGACCAGCCGAGCTTGCGCAGTCGCTGTAGCAGAAAACCAACCACCACAACCTCTTCCGCCACTGCGTTGGCGAATGCGGCGAGTATCAGAACCCAGGGACGCCACCAGTGATCCTGCAGCGAACTCGGCACCACCGTCACCGCGAGGCCGAGCCGGTGCGCGACGAGATACAGCGCCAGCCCGGGCAGGCCGATGAGCGCCGCCAGCGCCAGACTCGCCAGTCCGTCCGGTCGCGGTCGCGGCCGCCCGAGCCCGATGGCTTTCGGCCCGACGCCGCCGCGCCACAGCAGATACAGCGCCAGACCGGCCCAACCGAACAGTTGCAGCGCGTCCAGCAGCTGCCAGAGCAGATCCAGAATCGACAGCTTCGACCGGGATTGGTTGAGCGACACCGTGTGCCCGGACAGCCCGCCCGGGCCCAGCGCACTCTGCGTCAGCGACAGTGCCGCCGACAGCCCGCTGAGCCCGAACGTCACCGTCAGCACCACCGCGATTTCCAGCCGCAGCGCGGTGCGCTCGGGCAGTTCCGTCATGCCCGCGATTCTGCCGGGTCGTCCTCGTCGCCGAGCTTGTCGCGGTCGGCCCACTCGAGCAGCGGGGTGATGTCGAACGGGGAGTCGTCGATGCCCGCGTGGAGGTCGCCGAGCTCGCGATAGCGGGCGGGAACGGTATTGATGGTGAAGTCGCGCGGCTCGGCGTCGGGCACCTCGTCCCAGCGCAAGGGCGTCGACACGGTCGCTTCCGGCACTCCGCGCACCGAGTAGGCGCTCGCAACGGTGTGGTCGCGGGCGTTCTGGTTGTAGTCCACGAACAGCATCCCGGGGTCGCGGTCCTTGCGCCACCATGCGGTGGTCACGTCGTCGGGGGCGCGGCGCGCCACCTCGGTGGCGAAGGCCAGCGCGGCGCGGCGCACGTCCTGGAAACCCCACCGCGGCGGAATGCGCACGTAAATGTGCAGTCCGTGGCCGCCGGAGGTTTTCGGCCAACCCGTGGCGCCGAGCTCGTCGAGCACTTCGTGGGCCACCTCCGCCACGCGGCGCACTCGGCCGAACGGGCATTTCGGCATCGGGTCCAGGTCGATGCGCCATTCGTCCGGCCGCTCGGTGTCGTTCTCGTCGCCGGTCGATGCGAAGGAGCCCGCCCGGCGCGAGTTCCACGGATGGAACTCCACCGTGGACATCTGGACCGCCCAGATGACGTCCGCCAGCGAGGCCACGCACAGTTCGTCGGCGTCGCGGTCGTACCGCGGGAAGTGCACCCGCACCGTCGGCACCCAGTCCGGTGCGCCCGCGGGCAGCCGTTTCTGGTGCACCTTGCCGCCGTCGAGCCCTTTCGGGAACCGGTGCAGCATGCAGGGCCGGTCCCGCAGCGCGCTGACGATGCCGTCGCCGACGGCGAGGTAGTACTCGACCAGGTCGCGCTTGGTCGCTCCGAGCGCGGGGAAATACACCCGATCCGGGTTGGATATCCGAACCGGGTGACCCGCGACGGTCATTTCGACCGCCGCCGCCGCGGACTTGCCTGCCATCACCCGACCATAACCGCGCGGCCCGCCTCCACGCTCGCTGATCACGCCCGAACAACCACCTCGCCGGCAGTGCCAAGGGGGCGCGCGGGCCGCAATGGGGGAGCGGGACATGCGTTATCGGATACCGGACCGACTGAGCGGAATAGCCTGGCGCGATGCAGTCGATTCGGGGGATGGCGGGAATTATGGCGCTGGTGTCGACCGTGTCGTTCGGGGGCGGGTGCGCGAATCCGCCCGAGCGGGCCCGCCCGAGCCGGACTCCGCAGGCGACCGCGCCGCCTGCGCCGCAGGCCGGACCGCTGGGGGCGAAGATCCGCGTCCAGGACGGCGACGCGGTCGTCGAAGTGACTGTCGCGGACTTGGCGCAGGCGCCCGCGGCGGCAGGCGGAGCGGGCGCGGCGGAGCCGCTAGGCGTTCCGGTGCGGGCCACCGTGACCGTCCACGGACTGGCCGGGATCTATCACGTGAACGCGAGCGCCTTCGCCGCGCGGACCGCCGCGGCGGATCCGCTCGCCGCCGAGCCGGTTCCGGTCCCGCCGGGCCTGCCCGCCGCGGATGTGCGCGGCGGCGAGACAGTACTCGGCGCAGTCGGATTCACGGTCGCGCCGGGTGAGGCGATCGAGGAGGTGCTGCTCCAGTCGGGCCTGCGCGGCAGGCTGGCCACGTGGACGGCGCGACCGGTACGGGTCACCGCCGGGCCTGCCTCGACACCCTCGCAGGCTCCGCCGCTCCCGTCGACCGCCGTGCTCGCGCCGATCGCGCCCACACCGCGCTCGGCGCCGGCCAAAGTCGCGCCTGCCGTCGGCGCGACCTGCGATCCGGCCGTGGACAACCACAGCACGGCGGCGGGCGGCAGGCCGCTGAAATGCCGCCGGGTCGGGGCCTCGGGCCCGCGCTGGGTCGCTTCGCTCCCGCTGCTGGGCACCGCCCAGCCCGACTCCGCGTGCGATCCGCACGTACCCGGGCTGAAGGCGACGCCCGAAGGCAAAGACATGTTCTGCGTGGACGCCCCCGGCGGGCCGCCACTGTGGCGGCCCGCCGAATAGGTCAGCCCATCGGGATGTCGGCGATCGGACTGACCTGGACGAACGGCGGGGTGAAGCGGCCCCAGCGGACGCACTCCCAGCCGCCGTCGGTGCGGGCTGTCAGTTCCACCGTGCCGGTGTTGTCGAGGTGGTTGTTGGCCGAGAAGAGCCCGGGGACGTCGGCCAGGTAGCGCGACACGAGCCGGATCGCCGACCCGTGGCTCACCACATACACGTCGCCTGCCGCGCCGTTGCGCCCGTCGAGCGGGTAGTGCTGACGCAGGGCGGTGAGCACGGGGATCATCCGCCCCAGGATGTCGCGGCCGGACTCGCCCCCGGGCGGCCGGGCGTCCAGGTCGCCGGTGTGCCAGGCGTGGAAGACTTCCTTGAACTGCTGGTGGGCCGGGTCGTCGTTGCGGCCCTCCAACTCGCCGAGCTGGACTTCGTGCAGGTCGTCCAGGGTTTCCGGGAGCACGCCGGTGACCTCGCCGATGTGCTGGGCGGTCTGGCGCGCCCGCAGCGCGGTCGAGGAGAACAGGGCGCGCGGCGGCGTGGCGAGCGCCGATCCGAAAGCTCGGGCCTGTGCCACGCCCTGCTCGGTGAGCGGGGCGCCCGGCAGCGCGGTGTCGAGAATCTTCGCGACATTGCTCGGCGTCTGGCCGTGGCGCACCAGGATCAATTTCATTCCGCCACTCCCTTCCGGAGATCGGCCAGCCAGGACGTCGCCTCGGCGTGCGGCGGCGGGGCCATTCCGGTGCCGGAACAGGCGGGCCACGAGCCCAGGTAGCGCACCTCGGCGGTGCGGTGCAGCGCCTTCAGGGCCTCCGCGACCGCGTCGTCCTCGATGTGGCCGACGCAGTCCAGATAAAACCGGTAGGAGCCGATCCCGGTCCGAGTCGGCCGGGACTCGATCATCGTCAAGTCGATTCCGCGGTGCGAAAATTCCCCGAACGCCCGCATCAGCGATCCTGGCACGTTCGGCAGCTCCAGCACCACTGACGTGCGGTCCGCTCCGGTCGGCGCCGGGGCCGGTCCGGGCGGGGTCACCAGCACGAAACGGGTGACGGCGCCCTGGTAGTCGGCCACGCCGTCGGCGAGCACGGCGAGTCCGAGCCGCCTGCCCGCCAGCGCGGTCGACACTGCGGCGTCGGCCAACCCGTCCGCGACGTCCTGTGCCGCCGCGGCGTTCGACCCGGACGGGTGCACGGGGGCGTTCGGCAGTGTGGCCTCCAGCCATTGCCGGACCTGCGCCGCCGCAATCGGATAGGCGGCGACGGTGCGGACCTGGTCCAGGCCGATGCCCGGCCGGGCCACGATCGTGAACGCCACGTCCAGTTCGACCTCGGCCACGATCTGTAGCCGCGGGCCGACGGCCAGGGCATCCAGGGTGGGGTTGATCGCGCCCTCGACCGAGCTCTCGATCGGCACTACCGCGCCCGCCGCCGCGCCCGCCCGCACCAGCTCCAGTGCCTGCGCTTGGCCTGCCGCCGCCACCCGCTCGACCTGACCGCCGAAGGCGCCCGCGCGCTCGAATTCGGCCAGCGCCATTTCGGTGAAGGTTCCGGATGGGCCGAAGTAGGCGATACGCGTAGCGGACACGATTACGAGGGTACGAGCCTCTCCGGCCGGCGGTGGGCATGCGCGGCGTGCGAGCGGCGCCGTCGATTGAACGGTTGCGTAGGTATCGCGGCGTGGCTTAGCTTAGGTTTACCTAACAAGGGGCAGGCTTTGACACAGCGAGGGACTATGACTGGGCTACCGACGACCGCCACCGACCGCCCGTGCGCGGCCGAACGCGTACACAGCGTGTGCCACCGCGCCAGTGACGCATTGCTGGCGGTGCCCGGGGCAGAGCCGGTGACGGCGACGGTGCACCAGCTCCGGCCCGGGGCGGGAGCCGAGTTGCACGTGGTGCTCGCGACGCCGATGCACGCGGGTCTGGACGACATCGCGACCGCCGATGCCCGCAATCGCGCGATGCTGGAGCTGACCGACCGGGCCGCGGTGCGGCTCCGAAACCCGGTGCGGTCCCTGGTGTGGCTGCGCGGCAGGCTGTTCCCGGTGCCACAACGCCAGCAGCGGGCGCTGGCTGGCGCGGTGGCTGCCGACCGTCCGCACGCCCGGCTGCTCGACGTCGGCCACACAGTGGTGTTGATGCGGATGGTCCTGGACTCCGCCGTGCTCGCCGACGGGGCAGGCGCCGAGCCGGTCGAGGCGGAGGCGCTGCGTCAGTCAAGGCCGGACCCGTTCTGCGAGCAGGAGGCGGCCTGGCTGCACCATCTCGAGACCGACCACCCCGAGGTCATCGACTATCTCAGCAGGCGCATTCCGGTGTCGCACCGGCGCGGGCGGCTGCGCCCGCTCGCTCTGGACCGCTACGGCCTCACCATGCGCAGCGAACAACTCGAGGGCGACCGCGACATCCGGCTGCCGTTCGCCAACCCCGCCGACGACTTCGACACCCTCGGGCGTGCGTTGCGCGTGCTCATCGGCTGCCCGTTCCGCAACGGCCCACGCACCCTCCGCCCCCGGTAACCTCCATCGCCACACCCGAATCGCGGGGGTGTAGCCCCGCGATTCGGGTGTAGCGAGGTTCGCTCTAGCGGGTGGGGAAGGCCTGACGGGTCGGGAGGGCGTTGATCAGGTCCTGGATGGCTTTGCGGAGGCGGGGGGCGCTGCCGGTACTGACGGAGGACCACTTCGCGCCGCCGTCGACGGGGTTGGAGCCGATGAGGATCCGGCCGTCCGGGGTATCGAACACGGCGATGTTGCCGGGGGCCACGTCCTGGGAGCCCTCGCCGTAGACCACGCCGACGATCTCGGCTTTCGACACGACGGTGGTCAAAGCGTTGGCCACCTCGCGGGTCTGTTCTGGGCCGACGCGGGCGGCGTCGGCCAACTCCGCGGCCGTCGCGTTCGGGTCGGTCATGCCGTTGGCGATGGCGCTGAGCCGGTCGGTCGGGAGCCGGAACTCGTTGAACTCCAGGCCCCGCGCGACCGGCAGCGCCGAGACCAACGCGGCCGCGAGCGCACCGTGCTCGACCTCGCTGACCAGGTAAGACTCCGGTCCGCGCAGGACGAGTACGTGGAGATCGTCCCCTTTGGCCAGGCACAGCCTGCTGATCGAATCGCCGATGTAGAGGCGCATCGCCACGACCCAGTGCGGTCGCGACAGCGCACCGATCCGGTCTTCCAGGTCCACATGCACCTGGTCGCCGGTGAGCAGGCCGCGCTCGGCCAGGTCTTCCCGCGCCTTGGCGTAGGCCTGGTCGCGCTCGTCGGCGTCGGCGTGCCGGCCGATGGCCATCAGTACGGTCGGCAGCCGGTCCATGCCGACGAGCTGCATGAGCACCTGCATCTCGTCCAGCGACAGCGATACCGCCGCCAGATCAGACGGACGCCGACCCGCACCGAGAGCGATCATCGAGACGAATCGGGGTCAGCGCCGAGTACTGCGGGCGCGACCGAGCGGCCGTCCGCGAAGTTCTCGAAGTTCTTGAGGTACTCGGGCGTGTCGTGCTCGGCGTCCTCTTCTTCCGTCGCCTGCACCGGCCGACCGAGGGCGGCGGCGTTCGACGCAGGCCGCACCATCGGACGCTCCGCCGCGACCGGGCCTGCCGAGGCGGGCGACAGACCCGAGCTGCCCCAGCCCGGGGGCAGCGCCATGCCGCCAGGCGCGCCGGGCTGCGCGAACGACACGGCGACGGTGCCGACCGCGCCGGCGCCGCCCAGCGCTCCGAGTGCGCCCATGCCCATCGGCACGGTGGCGCCCAGCGGCGCCGCGCCTGCCGACTGCGCGATGCTCGTCGCGGAGGAGACCATGTCGGAGCCGACGCTCGCGGCGGTGGACATGACTGTCGAGCCGACGGAGGCCGCTCCGCTCGCCGCCTGGCCGACCTGGCTCAGCACGCCCGGCGCGGCCATCGCGGCCTGCTGGATGCCGTCGGAGATGAGGTTGCCGGTCAAGCCCGCGAAGCCGAGCACCCCGCCGAGCTCGTTCGCGATGGGCGGCGGCATCGGAAAGCTGGTCGGCACGACCATCAGCGGGGCGCTGGCCGCCTCGTACACGTCCATCGTGGTGGATGCGCGGAAGTGCATGAGCCAGTACGCGGCTTCGGCGGCCTCCGCGGTGCCGTCGATGACGCCGCCGTGGGCGTAGGCCGCGGTGCGCGCGGCATCGACGGCGGCGATCTCCGGTGCGGTGGGCATCGCGATGGTCGCCACGGTGTAGGCGGTGGAGTGCACCTGATTGGCGACGGCGACGCCCGCGGCCATCGCGGCCACCGTGTCGACCCAGGCGAAGAACGCGGCGATCCGGCTGACGGCGCCCGCGCCGTTGATGCCTTCCATGCCGATGCCGAGTTCGGCGCCGACTCGCGCGCAGGTGAAAGCGACGTCGGCCCAAGCGGCGGAGATGCCGCCCCAGGCGGGCACGGCGTTGCCGGTGGAGATCGCGTGGGTGCCCGCGTTGAGCTCGGTGGAGTTGATTTCCGGCAGCTGGGCTTCCCAGATCACCGGCGTGAAGATAGCCATGAGTGTGTGTCTCCCCTCAGACGTGAACTGCTAGACGACGCGGCCCTGGACGATGCCGAGCATCGCCGCGTGCGCGACGTCGCCTGCGGCATACTCCGCGGCATGCTTGCGCAGTGTGTCGGCGGCCGCGCGCAGGCCGACGATGGCGGCGGCGGACGCGGGCTCGTGTGTGAACGCCCCGGTGTTGAAATGGCCCGCGATCGTCGTCGACACCGCGTCCGCGCCGGACGGCAGCACGTGGGTGAACGGCGCGGTGCCCTTGAGCGCCAACTCCATCCGGCCTGCCGCGGCGTCCAGCTCGCCTGCGGCGGCGATGATCATTTCGTGCGTTACCTTGATCCCGCCCACCTGGATCTCCTTTGCTCCACTGTCCCTGACCCGACCCCCGTGCGGCGCACGACGGTCTCGTCTTCCGGTGGAATCACGCGAATTCCCCCTGCATCACGTTAGATGCAACGACCCTACTCCGGGTTCCGTCGCAACCGACGAAATTGTCCGCAATATCTTAACCCCACCCGAGCTCGTGCAGCCGGTCGTCGTCCAGCCCGAAGTGGTGGGCGATTTCGTGTACCACCGTGACCAGCACTTCCTCCACGACGTCCGCGTCGTCGTCGCAGACGGAAAGAATGGCGTCGCGGTAAATAGTGATGGTGTCCGGCAGCGCCCCGCCATAGTCCACGCCGCGCTCGGTGAGCGCGATGCCGTGGTAGAGCCCGAGCAGCTCGGGGTCCTCCGCGTTGCGCGGCTCCACCAGCACCACGACGTTGTCCATGGCCTGAGTGAACGTCGGCGGGATCTGGTCGAGCGCGTCGGCGACGAGCTCCTCGAAGCGGCGGGTTGACATCCGGACGGGCATGGTGGCCCGGTCAGTTGTAGTTGCGGCCCGCGGGCAGCGGGGGCGGCGGCACCGGGCGCTTGCCGTTGATCAGGATGTCGCCCTTGGCCGATCCTTCGATCGGGGCGTAGGCCTGGTCCCCGCCCTTGCCGATCCAGCAGTTCAGCAGGTGGCTGCCGCCGAGCCAGCTGTCCGGGTCGATCTGGTCCCAGAAGGTGGTCAGCGTCTTGTTGCGCAGCGCGCCCGGCGAGCCGAGGTATTTCGCCACGTCCCGGTCGCACGCCCCGGTCATGAACTTGTCCTGCTCCTCCGCGGTGGGCGGGACGCTGAAATACCGCCCGAGATCCACCGTGGACGCCACCTCGAACGCGTGCGGGAGCTTGCAGGTGCCCGGCTCGAAGATGTTGGACTGGTCTTGGCTCGCCACGGTGCCGGTGATGGGCCGCTGGTGGCCGGACACCCCGGAGGCCTGGATCCCGCAGCGCAGCGTCCGCTCGCCCGCCGACCATCCGGCCTTGCCCGGGTTGATCATGCCGACCCGGAACTTGCCGTGCGGGTCGAGGTGTCCGTTGAGGTAGCGCTGAGCCGCGGGCAGACAGTGCTCCAGATTCAGCTCGCCCATCCGGATCTCGCCGGGATACGCCGCATCCGAGCCGAACTCGGTGCCGGGGTAGTTGTTCAGGTCGATATTGGCGGCGACTTCGAACAGGTGGGCCTTGCCGCAGTCGACCTTGCTCAGGTCGGAATAGTCGGACTCGGTCCAGCTCAGGCAGTCGCCGGGTTGCGCGGTGCCGAAGGCGGCGCCTGCCATGGCGCCGTTCGCGCCGTCCCGGCCGGTCTGCAGCTTGTCGCGCTCCGGCGCCCCGCCGGTGAGCAGGAACGTGATGCCCGCGGCCACCACGGCCCCGATCGCGACCGCCGCCAAGGCCCAGCGCAGCGTGGTCGGCGACGGCGCGCGCCGCAGGCCCGACCGGGACCGCCGCGCGCTGGACCGCCGTGCCTGCGCCTCGCCAACGTCGTGGGACATGTCGCCGTCCATACTGCCACGGGCCGCCGTCCCGGAGCGCGGGGTCAGGGGTTCGGCTCGAGAACGTCGACGCCGACGAAGGGGACCAGTTGCGCCGGGACGCGGACACTCCCGTCGGCCTGTTGATGGTTCTCCAGGATCGCCACGATCCACCGAGTGGTCGCCAGGGTGCCGTTGAGGGTGGCGGCGGTCTGCGGCTTTCCGTTCTCGTCGCGGTAGCGCACCGACAGCCTCCGGGCCTGGAAGGTGGTGCAGTTAGAGGTGGAGGTGAGCTCGCGGTATGTCTGCTGGGTCGGCACCCACGCTTCGCAGTCGAACTTGCGGGCGGCCGACGCGCCGAGATCGCCCGCGGCCACGTCGATCACCCGGTAGGGCACCTCGATGGCGGCGAGCATGTCCCGCTCCCACGCCAACAGCCGCTGGTGCTCGGCCGCGGCGTCCTCGGGCTTGCAGTAGGTGAACATCTCGACCTTGTCGAACTGGTGCACCCGGATGATGCCGCGGGTGTCCTTGCCGTAGCTGCCCGCTTCCCGGCGGAAGCACGACGACCAGCCCGCATAGCGCTTCGGTCCGGCGCTCAGGTCCAGGATCTCGTCGGAGTGGTAGCCGGCCAGCGCCACCTCGGAGGTGCCGACCAGATAGAGGTCGTCGGCGGGCAGGTGGTAGATCTCGTCGGCGTGCGCGCCGAGAAAACCCGTGCCCGCCATGATCTCCGGCCGGACCAGCACCGGGGGGATCATCAGGGTGAACCCGTTCGCCACGGCCTTCTGCGCCGCGAGTTGCAGCATCCCCAGCTGGAGCAGGGCGCCGAAGCCGGTGAGGAAGTAGAAGCGCGAGCCGGACACTTTGGCGCCGCGCTCCATGTCGATCAGGCGCAGCGACTCGGCCAGCTCCACGTGGTCGCGCGGGGCGAAGTCGAACGCGGTGGGTTCGCCGACGGTGTCGAGCAGGGCGAAGTCCTGTTCCCCGCCTGCCGGAACGCCCTCGACGACGATGTTGGAGATCGCGCGGTGCGCGGCGTCGAACTCGGCGTCGGCTTGGTGCTGCCGCGCCTCGGCCGCCTTCACCTGCGCCGCCAGCTCCTGGCCGCGGGCCAGCAGGGCGGGCCGCTCGTCCTGGCTCGCCCTGCCGATCTGCCTGCCGAGGCCTTTGTGCTCGGCGCGCAGGTTGTCGGCGGCGGACACCGCGCCGCGCCGCGTCGCGTCGGCGGCCAGCAGCGCGTCGACGAGCGCCGGGTCCTCGCCGCGCGCCCGCTGCGAGGCACGCACGACATCCGGGTTCTCCCGCACAAACCTGAGGTCGATCACCGGGCTAGATTAGTCGCCTCGGCGCGCCGCGAGTCGGCGGCCCGAGGTGGCCGGTTTGCCAACCTCCAGAATGACCCGCGAAGTGCGTTGGACGCACGCCGTGGGTCGTTGTGGACGAGTTGTCGGCCCGAGAGTCCTTGTGCCGGGAAATATATGGCTACCAGCGCGGGGGTTTCCGTCTCGCCGGTCAGCCGATGTGACTAGTCTGAACGCGTGCGAGGCATCGGGAAGCGTGGAGATCCCCGCACGCGAGCGCGCGCGTCGTCGGCGCTGGCCACCGCCCATGTGATGGCCCGGACTACCGGCGCCTTCTTCGTCATGGGCGGTCTGCTGGGCGTGGCCATCACCGCGCTCGCCCCGCAAGGTCCCGGCAATCGCACCGTCGTGGTCGCGGCCGCCTTCGTGGCGGTGGTCGCCGGCATGGCGGTGCTGGCGCTGGGCGAGCGGATCCCGACCCGGGCCCACCCGGCCTTGGTGGTGCTCGCGACGCTGCTCGTCACTGTCGCCATCCACTGGTTCCCGAACGAAGTCGCGACGACCACGCTCTCGGCCTTCTTCGTCTTCATCGCCTGTGACGCGGCCTTCTTCTTCGCCAGGCAGGTCGCCGTCGGGGTCATCGGACTGGCCGTGGTGTGCTGCATGGTCGCGCTCGGCTCGCGGGCGGAGCTGCCGTGGTGGAGCGGCCTCATCCCGTCCGGCGTGACGATGGTGGTCGGCGCCGTGGTGACGGTGCTGGCGAGGCTCGCCGCGGACGCCGACGTCGACGCGCTCACCGGGCTGTTGAACCGGCGCGGGTTCGACCGCCTGCTGAACGTGGAGATCTCCCGCGCGGGCAGGCTGGATCAGCGTCCCGCGCTGGTGCTCGTGGACCTGGACCGGTTCGGCAAGATCAACGACCACCTCGGGCAGCGTGCGGGCGACGTGGTGCTGCAGCAGGTCACCGACGCCTGGCTGCAGCTGCTGGCGCCGGAGCAGACGCTGGCCCGGTTCGGCGGCGACGTGTTCGCCGTTCTGCTGCCCAACACCACCGAGCAGGCTGCGGTGGGCCTCGCCGACCGGATGCGGGCTGCGATCACCACCGGCTGTTCGGCGGGTGTCACCACGTGGCAGCCGGGCGAATCGGCGTCCCTGCTCGTCAGCCGGGCCGATGTGGGGCTGTACCGGGCTAAGCAGGCAGGCCGCAACCGCACGATGCTCGAGTCGGCCCGGCGGGTGGCCGCGGGCGCGGGCGGCGAGGAGGAGCGGCCCGAGGCCATCGACCACACCCGGCTGGACGTGCAGTACCAACCGGTGGTGAGCCTGTCGGCGGGCGGCAAGGCCGTGGGAGTGGAGGCCGTGCTGCGCTGGTCTGCACCCGCCCCGGAGGTCACGCCGGAAGGCCTGGCCCGGGCCGCCGACGACTACGACTTGGTCGCCGCGCTCGACCAGGCCGTGCTGCGCCGAGCCTGCGAGGATGCGGTCCGATTGATGGACACCTTCGCTGACCTGGCCCTCGACCTCAACGTGAACGTCAGCGGCGGCGAACTGGCCACCGAGGACTACGCCGCCCGGGTCGAGCAGATCCTGGCCCAGACCGGCTGGCCGCCGGACCGCCTCGTCCTCGAGGTGACCGAGAGCGAATTGTCCGCCGAATCCCAGAACACCATCGACAATCTCAACCGGCTGCGCGCCCACGGCGTGAAGGTCGCGATCGACGACTTCGGCACTGGATACTCGTCCCTGAGCAGGCTGGCCGCGTTGCCCGGCGACATTCTCAAGGTCGACGAGTCCTTCGTCGCCGCCCTCACGTCCAACTCCCCCGCGCCGCCGCTGCTCAGCGTGATCAAGGCGCTGGGCAAGGCGCTGGACATGGAAGTCGTGGCCGAGGGCGGGCAGGCCGAGCACCAGGCCGCCGTCCTCACCGACCTCGGTTTCGCGCTGGCTCAGGGCTATCACTATTCGGACTCTCCGGACATCGTGCAGCTGCTGAGCGAACTCAACGAGGGCGCCGAGTCACCTGCCCCGCGCTAGCGTTTCGTACCGGTTTTTACGTTTCAAACGTGTCACGGGACACATCCGACATCCTTATCCGACCGTCGGTCGGCTTTCGAAAAACATGCCGCTACCTGGGTGTGTTCGGTTCCGGGAACCATGCCTTTCGGGCATAGTGAATTTTCGCGACTGGTGGACAGCCCGCAAACCCTGATCTACGGTTTGTTTCGAGCTTGGAATCCAGTCGAGCTCGCCGACCGTCACCGCCAGACCCCGGCCCGCGGTTCGGAAACTCCCCCATCCAGGGCTAGGGGACCACGTTAATCGTCGTGGTGGCGGTCGGAGGAATCTGACTTGACCGCGAACCGTTCTTTTGGGCCGGTTAAAGACCGGCTGACCAGTCTGGCCCCGATCATCCGCAAGAACCCGAAGAGTGCGGTCATGGCCGCGGGCGCCGCCGTCCTGGTGGCAGCGCTGCCCGTGGGAATCGCCACCGGCTCGCACGGCACCGGCGAAGCCGCGTCGACCTCGTGGCACGCGGCGGCCATCACCAAGGCGCAGCTGGAGCCCGTGGGGGTCCAGGGCGAGCAGAGCTTCGCCCCGATGGACGCCGACCAGTGGCAGAACGCCAAGACCATCGTGAACGTGGTCAAGGAGCGCAAAATGGACCCGTACGCCGCGGTCATCTCGGTGGCCACCGCGCTGCAGGAGTCCAAGTTGCAGAATCTGAACATCGCCGTGGACTACGACTCGCTCGGCTTGTTCCAGCAGCGCCCGTCGTGCGGATGGGGCACTCCGGACCAGCTGGTCAACCCGAAGTACGCGACCAACGCGTTCCTCGACGCCATGGTCAAGGCGGTGCCGAACTACAAGAGCTCGCAGCTGTGGGAGGCTGCCCAGACCACGCAGCAGTCGGCCTTCCCGATGGCCTACGCGCAGTGGCAGAACCAGGCCACCCACATCGTCCAGCAGGTGCTGGGCGGCAAGGCCTGACAGGCTCGATCCTTACACCCGAAGCACGCATTCACACCCGCAGCTGCGGGTGTGAATGCGTGCTTCGGGTGTAAGGACGGCGGCGTCAGAGCCGTTTCGAGCGGAGCTGGTGGCCCTTGGAGGTCAGGCAGCGGCCGGTGGGCAGGTCCCACTGCCAGCCGTGCAGGTTGCACGTGAGCTTTTCGCCTTCGATGACGCCGAACTTGGACAGGTCCGCTTTCAGGTGCGGACAGCGGCGCTGGACTTCCCAGCCCGCCAGCTCGGTGGACGCGGAGTCGTCGTGGGCCTCGGCGAACCAGCCGTCGGCGTAGGCGATGCGCTCGTCTGTCAGGCATTTGAAGAAGGTGTAGAGGAACTCGTTGTAGCCGCCGATGCGCCACGCCTCGAACCGGGTGGACAGGAAGATGGTGTTCACCCAGTCCGGTTCGTTGTCGCGCAGCACCGTTCGCACCAGCTCGGGAGCGATCCGGAAGCCGTAGCGGTACTTGCCGTCCCGGTCGCCGGGCGGGCGGACCGTGCGGTTCGGGAAGTCCAGGACGACCGTTTCGTCGCCGAGCACAAGCCCGACGGGGTAGCCGATGCCGTCGCAGATGAGGTCGCTCTGCCGCATCAACGGCTCGAAGAGGGCTGTGAGCGGCTCCAGCAGCGGCGCTCCCGCCGCGGGCGCCCAACTCGCCTTCTCGGCGGCCAGCACCGGGGCCAGCCGCTGGGCCATGGCCTCGATGTAGGCGGCCTTGTCGTCGTAGACCGCGGCCGGGTCGGTCGCGTGGGTGAGCGACAGCAGCTCGGAGCCGCGCAGGTCGGCGGTGGACCCGGGGATCATCAGCAGTCCGTTGTCCTTGCCGTGCAGCCGCATCTGCTCCAGGAAGACCATCTGGTCCGGAAAGATGTTGCCCTCGTCGCCGTGGTCGTCGTTGAGCGCGCGCAGCGCCGGATCGAGGAACACCGGCGGACCCGCGGACGGCACCACCCACGTGCCGTTCACCTGCTCGACGTAGCTGCGGGCCCGGTCCATGCCGCGCTGGCGCTTCTGCTTGCCGAAGTTCGTCTTCGTGCGGGCCGGAATGTCGTACACCATCGGGTACCAGATGGCCCCGGAGTACTGCAGCAGGTGAATGTCGATGCCGCCGAACGCTTCATGCACGGCGTCCATGTCGACCGGGCGAGCGTCGTTCATGTTGAAGCAGGTGGTCTCCCCGTCGGAGACGATCAGACCGGAGTCGCCGATCGGGCCGTCCGCTGGGGCGCGCAAGGCCACGATCATGACGTCGAGCTCGCCGACCCGGTGCTTGACCGAATCTTCGGTCTCGAAGAACTTCGTGAAGCCGAGCCGCTCCAGCTCCCGCTTCAGGTCCGGCACCGGATAGTCCGGCAGCAGCACGGTGGCGTCCTTGTTGACGTGCTTTGCCAGGTGGACCGGGTCGAAATGGTCTTTGTGCAGGTGGGAGACGTACAGATAGTCGCAGTTGCCCAGGGTGTCCCAGTCCAGGCCGGTATTGTCCGGGAAGGGGAACCAGGATCCGAAGTACGCGGGATTGACCCAGGGGTCGCACAGGATCGACCCGGCTTTGGTCTGGATGTGGAACCCGGCGTGTCCGACGCTGGTGACCTGCACGCGCTACCTCCCTTTTGCCGCATCACAGCCTAGCCTCGAGGTTGGCGGGCCTGGCAGCTGGAACTCGGAGTACCGGGATCGACTATTCTTTGCTGTCGTGGAGCCTGTGTATTTCACTGTCATCGGGATCGCGCGGACCATGTTCGCGGTGCAGGGTTTGAAGTTCACCGTGACCGGGGCGGAGAACATTCCGGCCGCGGGGGGCGCGGTGATCGCGGTGAACCACACCGGCTACACCGACTTCATCTATGCCGGGCTGCCTGCCCGCAAGACCAAGCGCTACGTCCGGTTCATGGCCAAGCGGGAAGTCTTCGACAACAAGATCTCCGGACCGATCATGCGGGCGCTGGGACACATCTCGGTGGACCGCGCGGACGGTGCGGAGTCGTTCCGGCAGGCGGTGGCCAAGCTGAAAGCGGGGGAGCTGGTCGGGGTGTACCCGGAGGCGACCATCAGCCGCAGCTTCGAGATCAAGGACTTCAAGAGCGGCGCGGCTCGGATGGCGCTGGAGGCCGGGGTGCCGATCATCCCCGTGGTGGTCTGGGGCGCGCAGCGGATCTGGACCAAGGGCTTCCCGAAGCGGCTCGGCCGCACCAACACCCCCGTCTCGGTCGCGGTCGGCACCCCGATCGCGCCCGTCGAGCCCGCCGCCGAGCTCTCCGCGCGGGTCCGAACCGCCATGCAGGACATGCTGCACCAGGTGCAACAGGACTACGTCCACGAGCCCGGGGCCTACTGGGTGCCTGCCCGCCTCGGCGGCTCAGCCCCCACCCGCGAGGAGGCCGACCGCCTCGACGCGGCGGAAGCCGAAGCCCGAACCAAGACCCGCTAACGTCCGGAACGACCCACGGAGTGCGGCGGGCGCGCCCCCTCACGGGTCATTGTAGTTGGGTTGAAGACCTCCAGAATGACCCAGGACGTGCACCCAGCGCACTTCACGGGTCATTCTGGAGGTTTGTTCTGGAGGTGGCTACCAGCCGGGGTTGCCCTTGAGCCCGATGTTGACGTAGCTCGGGCGAGCCGGGTCGAGCACGAGGTGCTGCGGGCGCAGGCCGGAGTCGACCAGCAGCGGCATGGGCGGCAGGCTCTTCGGGAAGGTGCCCGCGTACACGTCGACCCGCAGCCGGTGGCCGGGCTGGAGCACGGCGCTGGTGCCGGGCACCGAGATGTCGAGCGTGGTCGCCTGGCCCGGGACCGCAGGCTGCCGCTGGTCCAGTGACAGATATGGCTGGGCGTCGATGTAGTCGCCGTTGGCCGAGCGGGTGCTGCGCGCGTCGTTGATCCGGCGCAGCGAGGCCATCAGCTGACCCGAACCGACGACACTGGAGTTGCCGTCCGGCGCAACGTCGTTCACCGTCACCGTCCAGAAGCCGTCCGGCGCGTCCTGCACCGTGGTCAGGTGCACGTTGATCGGGCCGGAAATGCTGGTCGGTGCGTTCACCGGCGCGCTCGTGAACGTCAGGCCCGCCGTCTCCTGGATGCGCGAGTCGCTGCCGCACGCGTTGATGATGTGCAGCACGCCCGCGGTGCCCTGCGCGGCGTCGTTGGAGCAGATGCTCGCCAGGCCGGGAGCAACGGTCAGGCTGGTGCGGTCCGGCGTGGGCGCGGGGACCAGCGAGCCGTCGTGCGCATTGATCGCCGAGGTGCCGCTGCGGGCCGCCGACATGTACATCCGCCGGTACTGCGTGCCCTGCTCGGTGAACGCTCCGCTGGTGATCCAGCCGCCGCCCTGCTGGCGCAGGGTGACCGGGCCGTAGCGGTCGATGCCGTTGTCGATGCCCTTGAGCCACTTGTCGAACCAGGCCCGCTGCAGCACGTCCAGCCGCGGCGGCAGGCCGGGCTTGCCGGATTCGCTGCCGGAGCTGACGTGGTACGTGTTGCCCATCAGCAGCTGCTTCCGGCCGGGCGGCAGCGGCATCGCGGTGTAGATCTTCGACTCGGAGTTGGTGAACAGGTCGTGCCAGCCGCCGACGACGAAGGTCGGAACCCGCACCTTGGCCGGGTTGCCCATCAGGTCCGTGCGCATCGGGCTGGAGCGACTGAGCAGTTCTTGGGTGTGCGGGCTCAGATCGGAGATCTTCAGACTGGCGAAGGCGTTGAGGAAGATGTCGATGAACGTGAAGGGGTCCGCGGCCCGGTCGGCCAGCCACTTCATGTCGAACTGGCCACGCAGCGCGGAGGCGAGATCCGGGATGAACTTCGTGCCGTTGACCGCGGCCAGCCACAGCGGCAGGAAGTTGAACCCGACGCCGCCGCCGGGCGCGATGATGTCCTGCGCGATGTCGCTGCCCGGCACCACCGGGAAGATCGCCTTCAGCGCGGCGGGGTTCTTCTCCGCTGCCTGCATCTGATTGATGCCCGAGTACGACAGGCCGTTCATGCCGATGCGGCCGTTCGACCAAGGCTGGTGCGCGGCCCAGTCGATGGTCTCGACGGTGTCCTGCTGCTCGCGGCGTTGAAACACCTGCCACGTGCCCTGCGAGAAGCCGGTGCCGCGCACGTCCACCACAACCTGGGTGTATCCGCCGCGGACGAGCTGGCGGTCGACGGCGAAGTTGCGCATCTCGCCGCCGCCGACCGCCTTGGTCAGGTCGGTCAGGCCGGACAGCGGGGTGCCGGTGAAGTCGATGTTGCGGAAGAACTGCAGCACCGGTTCCGACAGTCCCGGAATCGACATGGCCAGGTCGGCCATCGCCGAGGCGAGCTTGGTGTACGGGGTCATGTTGACTACG
>JABFVX010000019.1 GCA_013362555.1 Mycobacteriaceae bacterium | reverse complement strand
CTGGCGGGCTTGATCGTGGTGACCGTGCTCGTCGTCCAGTTCGGCGGGGTGGTCGTGGCGCGGCACCGGGCGCAGGCCGCGGCGGATCTGGCCGCCCTGGCGGCGGCAGGTTCGGCCGAGTACGGCCCGACCGCCGCCTGCGACGCGGCGCGCACGGTGGCGGGTCGAGTGAATGTCGCTGTGCGCGAATGCCATTTCACGGACTGGGACGCAGTCGTCAGCGCCGCCGCGGCTGTCCCCTTCGGTCTTTTCAGTGATCGCGCAGTCGTGGCGGTCGCGCGGGCCGGGCCCGCCGACCCGTAGATTGGCACCCGCCGAACCGGCACTGAACTACCTGACCAGCGGAGGACCCGTGACCACGAGAGCCGACCGACAACCCTCGGGGGACGCGCCTCGGCGACCCTCGCCGCTGTCGGCCTGGCTGCTCCGCGAGATGAACGACGAGCCTGCCCAGTACCCGGGCCCGATGAGCAAGCCCACCGACGCCGAGCACGGCCACTCGTGGTGGAAGGTCATGTGCCTCACCGGTGTCGACTACTTCTCCACGCTCGGCTACCAGCCGGGCATCGCGGCGCTCGCCGCGGGCGCACTCTCGCCGTTCGCCACTGTGGTGCTGGTGGCTCTGACTCTGTTCGGCGCGCTGCCGGTGTACCTGCGGGTGGCCTCGGAAAGCCCGCACGGGGGCGGGTCACTGGCGATGCTCGCGGAGTTCCTGCCCAAGTGGAAAGGCAAGATCACCGTCCTGGTGCTGCTCGGCTTCGCCATGACCGACTTCATCATCACGATGACCCTGTCGGCCGCGGACGGCGCCACCCACCTCGTCGAGAACCCGCTCGTGCCGGACTGGCTGCACGGCCACAACGTACTGGTGACGCTGGTGCTGCTGGCCCTGCTGGCGGCGGTGTTCCTCAAGGGGTTCAACGAGGCGATCGGACTGGCCGTGGTGCTGGTGGCGACCTTCCTGGCGCTGAACCTCGTCGTCGCCGTCGTCGGCGTCTTCGAGGTCGTCCACGAGCACCAGCTGGTGGTCGACTGGAGCCATGCGCTGATGACCCCGCACGGCGACACGGGCTTCTGGGCCATCGTCGCGTTCTCCCTGGTGGTGTTCCCGAAACTGGCGCTCGGCATGTCCGGGTTCGAGACCGGCGTTGCCGTCATGCCGCAGATACGCACTGCCGCACACGATCAGCCCCAGCGCCCGCTCACCCGGATCCGCGGCGCCCAGCAGCTGCTCACCAGCGCGGCGCTGATCATGAGCTTCTTCCTGATCGTCACGAGCTTCGCGACCGCGGTGCTGATACCTGAACACGAGTTCCAGCCCGGCGGCGCCGCCAACGGCCGTGCGATGGCGTATCTCGCGCACCGGTATCTCGGCAACGCCTTCGGCACCGTGTACGACATCAGCACCATCGCGATCCTGTGGTTCGCGGGCGCGTCCGCGATGGCGGGACTGCTCAACCTGGTGCCGCGCTACTTGCCGCGCTACGGCATGGCGCCGGAGTGGGCGCGGGCAGCCCGCCCGCTCGTGCTGGTGCTGACGGTCATCATGTTCGGCGTCACCTGGTACTTCGACGCCGACGTCGACGCCCAGGGCGGCGCCTACGCGACCGGGGTGCTGGTGCTCATCACGTCGGCGGCACTGGCCGTGGCGATCTCCGCGTGGCGCCAGAACCAGATTCCGCGCATGGCCGGATTCTTGCTCGTCACCGCGGTATTCGTCTACACCACGATCGACAACATCATCGCCAAGCCGGAAGGCGTGCAGCTGGCGGCGATTTTCGTGCTGGCCATCCTGGTGGTGTCGATTCTGTCGCGGATCAAGCGGGCATTCGAACTGCGCGCCATCGTCGTGCATTTCGACGAGGACGCGGGCCGCATCATCGACGACGCCGCGGCGACCGGACTGATCCGGGTCGTCGCCCACGACATCGAGACTTACGAAGTCGCCTATCGCAGGCCCGAGGTGTACCGGGACAAGGAGGCGGCGCAGCGGCTGGAGAGCCACATCCCGGCGGGCGACCCGATCATCTTCCTCGAGGTGCTGGTCCGCGACGCCTCGGAATTCACCAGCGAACTGCACGTGACAGCGACTCAGCTCAACGGCTACCACATCCTCAGCGTGGAGGCCGCCGCCATTCCGAACTCGATCGCCGCGGTGCTGCTGGCCGTCCGCGACCGCACCGGCCTGAACCCGCACATCTATTTCGAATGGACCGAGGGCAACCCGCTCACCAACCTGGTCAGGTTCCTGTTCATCGGCGAAGGCGAAGTCGCCCCCGTGACCCGCGAGATCCTGCGCCGCGCGGTCCCGGACCCCCGCCTACGCCCCCACGTCCACGTAGACAGCTAACCACCCCCGATTTCCAGAATGACCCGTGACGTGCGCTGAGCGCACGTCACGGGTCATTCTGGAGGTTCGGAAAAGTGGCCCACGTCACAACTGGCCTTGGGAACGGGGCCCGCTCGGCGCTGCGTCTGTACTGACACAGCGTGGATTGTGGTTGTGGATGGGAGTTGTGGTCGTGGCGAGTGTTTCGCGATGGATTGCGGTGGCGGCGGCCGGGGTGGTCGGGCTGGCGGTGACGGCGGGTCCGGCGGCGGCGGAGGAGTCGCCGGGCCGCGGGCCGGAATACGCCCCGACGATGCTGGTGCTCGACGCCTCCGGCTCGATGCAGGCGCCCGACCCCGCCGGCGGCAGCAAAATGGACGCCGCCAAGAACGCGGTGCGCACCTTCGTCGCCGCCGCACCGGACGCGGCCAAGGTCGGCCTGACGGCGTACGGCACCGCGACCGGATCGGCGGAGGCGGACAAGCCCGCCGGCTGTCGCGACGTGAAGGTCCTGCGACCCGCGGACGCGCTCGACCGGGCCGCGCTCACCGCCGCGACCGACGCCATCGCGCCGAGCGGATACACGCCCATCGGCGCCGCCCTGCGCGGCGCCGCCGACGCGCTGCCGTCGTCCGGGCCGCGCTCGGTCGTGCTGGTCTCCGACGGCCTCGACACCTGCGCGCCGCCCGATCCGTGCGAGGTGGCCAAGGAGCTGAAGCAGCGCGGCGTCGACTTGGTCGTGCACTCCATCGGCTTCGGCGTCGACGACCCGTCTCGCGCCCAGTTGACCTGCATCGCCCAGGCCACCGGCGGCAGCTACACCGACGCCATGGACGGAGCGGCGCTCAAACAAGTGCTGCCGCGAGTGAGCGCGACAGCCTTGCGCAACTACCACGCCGTCGGCTCGCCGATCACCGGCGCCGACTCATACCGGACCGCCCCGACGGCCGCCCCAGGCCAGCACCTGGACACGCTCGGGCAGAAGGAAACCCGCTACTACGCGGTGGACATTCCCGCGGGCGCCACGGCTTACTTCTCCGGAACCGTCTCGTTCCCGCGCCGCGCGGGAGTTGGGGTCGGCGCTGACCTCAACACACTGACCCTGCGCGTCATGGACGCGAACGGCGCCGACTGCAACGTATTCGAGCACGAGATGGCCACCCGCTCCAGCGACGGCGAAGCCCTGACCGTCGCGAAGATGTGGGAAGGCGCCACCAAGGAGAAGAGCGGCTCCGGCAGTTCGGCGAATTGCAAGGGCGGCGGCCGGTACGTCTTCTCGGTGCAATGGGACCACGTGTCCGCCGGGGCGCCTGCCCGACTTCCGATCGAGCTGCTCGTCGGCATCGAACCCGGCGTCTCCGATCCCGGACCCAAGGCGGTGCTGCCGAACATGGCCTTCGCAGACCCGTCCGGCCCGCAGACGCCGGTCACCGGCGGCGGCTCGTTCAACGTCGCCGCACCGCTGCCCGGTGCGGGCAGCTACACCGACACCCTCCAGTACGGCGAGTTCGTGTTCTACAAAGTCCGGCTGGACTGGGGCCAGGGCCTGGCCTACCGGGTGACCTACGAGGCCAACGGCGGTCGCGGCGTGGAGAGCATCACCAACTGGGAGACCAGCTACTTCACCCCGTTCCGGCAGCGCATCGACTTCGACACCGGCGCATACACCGGCCTACAGCAGGTCTCCCCAGGCAAGTACAAGGAGCTGGCCACGGTGCCGATCCGCTATGCGAACCGGCAGTCCGACACGGTCGCCCTGCGCCGCCAGAGCGTGGCAGGGTGGTATTACATCGCGGTGAAGGTGGGCAAGCCCTCGGCCAAGGGCTCGCCTGCGCCGGTCCGGATCCGGCTCGACGTCACCGTCGACGGCCACGACAGCGCCGGTCCGACATACACGGGCTCCGCGGACGTGTTCGGCGACAACAGCCCGCCGAAGCGGCCTGCCGCGGCGACCGGCGACATCGACAGCCAGTCGAAAGCCGCTTCCCCGGAAAAGGATTCGCACACCGGTCTGATCATCGGCATCGCGGCCGCAGTCGCCGTCATCGCCGCCGCGACAGGCGGGTTCCTGGTGACCCGTCTCCGCTCCCGCCGCTAAATCTCGCTCCAGAACGACCCATGGGTTGCGTTGAACGCAACCCATGGGTCGTTCTGGAGGTACGAGCCGGTTATAAGGCTCGGGTGGCGAGGATGGTGCGCAGGACCGTCAGGGCGCCGGGTTTGTCGAGCGGGGTGTTCCCGTTGCCGCACTTGGGGGACTGGACGCACGAGGGGCAGCCCGTGCGGCACTCGCAGGCCTCGACGGCGTCGGCAGTGGCGGTGAGCCAATGCCGCAGCCGGGCGTGTCCGCGGTCGGCGAATCCCGCGCCGCCCGGGCTGCCGTCGTAGACGAACACCGTCGGGAGGTCGGTGTCGACGTGGCGGGCCGTCGACACGCCGCCGATGTCGCCGCGGTCGCAGCCTGCCACCAGCGGCAGCAACCCGATCGCGGCGTGCTCGGCGGCATGCAGCGAGCCTGCCAGCCGATCTGCCGGAACTCCCTCGGCGACAAGCAGTTCCGGCGCCGCCGTGTACAGCACGGCTCGGGTCGGCAAGGTGTGCGCAGGCAGGTCCAGCTCCGCCACCTCCAGTAGCGCGCCGGACTGCAGGTGGGTCCGCACGAACCCGGTCACCTGACGGGTAACCTCCACCCGCGCCAATGCCGCTGTCACCCCGCCGGATTCGCGCCATTGCAGCTCTTCGACCACGCGGATCCGGGTGACCGAGCGCGACGACGTCGTCCAGTCCGGGGTCTCGGCGTGCACCAGCGCCACGCCGGAGTCGAGATCGAGTTCGTCCACCACATAGGTCTCCCCGCGGTGCAGGTGCACCGCACCGGGGTGCAGGGCCGCGGGCGCCCGGGCCGCGTCGGATGTGCCGAGCACCCTGCCGGTTTCGCCCTCCACGATCGCCACCTGACCGCCTCCGCTGCCCCGCAGGTCCACCGCGTCGTGCGGCTGCACCTGCGGTGCGACGAACCACTGGCCGTGCGCCCGCCGCCGCACCAGGCCCTGATCGGCCAAGCCGGACATCACCTCCCAGCCGCCAAACTGCCGCACCTCCTCGTCGGTCAGCGGGAGTTCCGCTGCGGCGCACAGCAGTTGCGGCCCGAGCAGGGCCGGGTTGGTCGGGTCGAGCACCGTCGCCTCCACCGGACGCCGCAGCAGCGCGGCCGGATGATGCACCAGATAGGTGTCGAGCGGGTCGTCCCGCGCGACCAGCACCACCAGTGCACCCGCTCCCGCCCGCCCGGCCCGGCCCGCCTGCTGCCAGAAGGACGCGATCGTGCCCGGGAACCCGGCGATGACCACCGCGTCCAGCCCGGTGATGTCCACGCCGAGCTCCAAGGCGCTGGTGGTCGCCACGCCGAGCAGCTCGCCGGAGTCCAGCGCCGCCTCCACCGCGCGCCGGTCCTCGGCCAGGTAGCCGGCGCGGTACGCAGCGACACGGCCCGCCAACTCGGCTGTGTCCGACTGTC
>JABFVX010000008.1 GCA_013362555.1 Mycobacteriaceae bacterium | reverse complement strand
GAACGGACGTGTTCCCTGAATTGGGAAGGCGTAAACGTTTACGGAATTCCGCAATGGGCCTACGAATCAGGTTGTTCACAAACACTCGCATGGTCGGTGAGGTCACAGTGGCGGGCACGATGTTGACACCCCGGGCGAAAGGCTGCGCGGCGATCCTGGGCGCAAGTTTCACCATCGCTTCTTTCGGAGTTCTTGCGCACCTGGTTAATTCGATGTTCGGGCCCGGCGCGCAGGCGCTGCTCCGGGCGCTGCTGGCGTCGATGTTCATGTTCGCATTCCTGCTGCTCGTGCGCCGCAGGCTGCCGAGCCGCTTGACGCCGATGGAGTGGCTGCAGGTCGCGGCGATCGGCGCGGCGGGCTCGGTGACGCTGCTGTGCTTCACAGCGGTGGTCGCCCACGACAAGGCCGCGAGCGGCACGCTGCTGATTTTCGCGGGCGGCACGATGGCCGCGCTGATCGGCGGCCGCTTGGTCTACGGCGAGCGGCTGACGGCGTACCGCCTCGGCGCTGTCGTCTTGGTGACAGCGGGTCTGGTGATCTACGCGGGCGGGTTCGCCTACAGCGGCGTCACGACGTGGATCGGAGTGCTCGGCGGCGTGGGCGACGGCGTCGGGAATCTGGTGCGCAAGCGCATGCAGCGGATCGACCGGTCCTCGGCCGTCGCGCTGCAGTACTTGGTGGGCGCCGGCGTGGCGGGACTGTACATTCTGGTCAGCGGAACGCCGCAGATTCGCGAGGTCGGTCTGGCGCCGATGGTCGCCATGGTCGTGTTCGCGCTCCTGGCACTGAATCTCGGAGTGCTGATGCTGTACGGGTATGCCCGGGTGGACGTGCAGACCGGCACCGTGCTGCTGGCCACCCAAGTGTTCTTCGCGATCGTGCTCGGGGTGGTCTTCCTGGGCCAGTCGCCGACCGCGGCCGAGGTCGCGGGCGGCCTGATGATCGGTGTCGCCTCCTGCCTGTCCGCATTCGAGCCCCGCCCGGCCCCCGCGGGCCGGACCGATCCCGTGCGCGCCGACTTGAACGAGATGCCCTTCGCCGCAACGGAGTCGGTAGTGACCCGGACGCGCACCGCGGACTGGGACGTGAACAGGTACCCGGAGCGGGACGCCGTCACGCTGCGGACCGCCCTGGCAGGCCACTACGGCCTGACACCGGACCGCATCGTGGTGGGCAGCGGCAGCATCGGCGTGATCCAGCAGGCGATGACGGCGGCCGGCCCAGGCGAGATCGCCTACGGCTGGCCCACATTCGAGGCGTTCGACCACGCTGCACAGTCGCTGCGCATGCCCGTTCGGCGGGTTCCGCTGTACGACAATGCCTGCGACCTGCGAGCTTTGCTTGCGGCGATCACTCCCACCACCGCGATGGTGATCGTCTGCACCCCGAACTCGCCGACGGGCGGCATCGTCGGCCACGACGACGTCGCGGCCTTCCTGCGTCGCGTGCCGCCGCGGGTGCTGGTGCTGCTGGACGAGGCCTACATCGAGTTCGTGACCGACCCCGGCCATGTCGACAGCGTCAGCCTCGCGTACCAGTACCCCAATGTGCTTGTCACTCGTACCTTTTCGAAGGGCTACGGACTGGCCGGGGCGCGGGTCGGCTACGGTATCGCCCAGCCCGGCCTGGCGCGGCGGGTCCGGGACGCGGGCCTGCCGTTCCCGGTGCCGGTGCCCTGCCAGGAAGCAGCTCTCGCGGCCCTGGCCGACCGCCGCACGCTGCGCGACCGGGTCGACCGGATCATCGCCGAACGCCAACGCCTCGCCGCGGGCCTGCGCGACCTGGGAACCGTCGTCGTGGAGGGCCACGGCAACTTCGTCTGGTTGCCGCTGGGTGAACAGGCGGCCCCGGTCGCCGCCGCGCTGCGCGACCACGACATCCGGGTCAAACCCGTTGCAGGCCATGGCATTCGCATCACCGTAGGCACGCCTGCCGACACCGCCGCCGTCCACGCCGCATGGCTCGCCGCAACCCACCGGCCAACCGAGGAGTCGTACACCCGTAGCGCTCAGGGGACGGAGGCGGCGCGCCGGTGGCGTTCGGCGAGCAGCGCCCCGAGGATCTGGACCGGGGGGAACTGGGTGGGCGTCTGGGTGCGCAGTTCGGCGCACGCGGCGGTGGTGAGCGCGGCTCCGAGCTCGTACTGCACGACGGGGGTCAGCTCGGCCAGGCGCAGGAGATAGCCGCGCATCGAGCGGATCAGCTCCGCGGGCAGGGCGAGAACGTCCAGCTGCCCCGCCCAGGCAACCAGCCACGGCGGCGGAACGGCCAGCGCGGGCCGCGGCGCAGGCGCCTGGCTGTACACCACGACAGTGCCTGCGAGCACGTCTCCGACCCGGCGTGCATGCGGCGACGCCATCGAACTCACCAGCGCCACCGAGCCCAGCGCCGAGAAGTCGACCAGCGTACCGGTCAGCCCGCGGGTGACGGCGTGCTTGAACGAGATCGGCCCGCCGTCGGCCCGCACGACCCGCAGTCCGGCCGCCATCTTCCCGGGAGTGCGGCCGCGCGTGCGCGTTTCCCACGCCACGGGATATCCCAGTACCACCGCGAGCCCGGCCACCAGATCCGCGGCTTGGACGGCGTCGGCATCCGCGCCACGCATGAGCAGCGCCAACAGCACCGCCACCAGTCCGGACAACACCAACTGCGCCAGGAGGTCGAGCACGAACGCCGCCATCCGCGTCGGGATTCGGGCTACCGGAAGATCGACGGCGACCGCCTCGCCCGTCGTGAACTGCGCCGTGCTCACGGCCCGAGCCTACTGCCTGGACCGCTCGATACACTCACCTGGAAGGTGGCAGACCGAGGGGACGTGGACGTGAGCGCCGTGCTGGACATCGACGTGTACGTCTACCGCAACCAGCGTGCGTGGGACCGCCTGGACGCGCTTGCCCGCAAACGCAGGCTCACCGGCGCGGAGGCCGACGAACTCGTCGCGCTGTACGAGCGCGCGTCGCGGCAGCTGGCGCAACTGCACACCGGCAGCGTGGACCCCACGGTCGAGGCGGCACTGGCCGCACTGGTGGCCCGCGCCCGGCTGCGGGTCGCGGACGCGCCAGGCCGCATCGGCCCAGACATCGCGCACTTCTTCACCCGCCGCTTTCCAGAAGCGCTCTACCGCGCCTTTCCGTGGTGGTGTGCGGTCGCCGCACTGTTCGTCACGACCGCCGTGACCCTGGGCGCGTGGATTTCGCGGTCCGAGCAGCTGCGGGCGCGAATGGGCCTCACCGGCCGGGACTATGTGACCAAGCCCGGCGGGGCCTTCGAGACCTACTACTTCGAGCACCCGCACGGCGCCTTCGCCGCACACGTGTGGACCAACAACTCGTGGGTGGCGGCCGGGGCGCTGTTCACTGGGGTGCTCCTGCTGCCGGCGATCTACCTGCTGGTCATGAACGCCGTCAACGTCGCTGTGACGGGCGGGCTGATGGCGCACGCCGGCCGCCTGGACACCTTCTTCGCCTATCTCCTCCCGCACGGCATCCTGGAGCTCACAGCGGTGTTCGTCGCAGGCGGCGCGGGCCTCAAACTCGGCTGGACCCTGGTCGACCCGGGCCGACTGAGCCGTGCCGAGGCGGTGGCCCGCCAAGGCCGCGAGACCGCGGTCATCGCGCTCGGCCTGGTAGCGGTGCTGTTGGTCGCGGGATTCATCGAGGGGTTCGTCACGCCGTCGGGCTGGCCGACGCCGATCCGAATCGGCATCGGCCTCCTGGCCGAGATCGCGTTCCTCGGCTACGTCTTCGTCCTCGGCCGCCCGCGCGGCACGGTTGCAACGACCAGCTGAAACCGCCTGAGCGCACGTCACGGGTCATTCTGGACGCTGGGTACCGCCGCCGGGCTTCCAGAGCACGTCGCCGTGGGGATTGGCGGCGCGGCTGAGGATGAACAGCAGATCGGACAGCCGGTTGAGGTACTTGGCGGGCAGCGGGCCGGTGTCGTCGGGGTGCGCGTCGAGGGCGGCCCAGGCGGCGCGCTCGGCGCGCCGAGCGGACGTCCGGGCGACGTGCAGCAGCGCGCCGAGGGCAGTGCCGCCGGGGAGGATGAACGACGTCAGCGGCTCCAGGTCCGCATTGAAGTCGTCGCACCAGCCTTCCAGTCGGTCGATATAGCTTTGGGTTATCCGCAGCGGGGGGTGCTTCGGGTGCTCGACCACCGGAGTCGAGAGATCGGCGCCCGCGTCGAACAGATCGTTCTGAACCTGTCGCAACACTTCGGCAATGCGTGCGGGCGGATCGCCGAGGGCCAGCGCGGCCCCGAGCGCTGCGTTGGTCTCGTCGCAGTCGGCGTAGGCGATCAGCCGCGGATCGTTCTTCGACACTCGCGAGAAATCGCTGAGTCCGGTGGTCCCGTCGTCGCCGGTTCGGGTGTAGATGCGGGTCAGATGTACAGACACGGCTTCAACGGTATGCGAAAGGGGCACGCATTACGCATCTGCGGCCGAGGGGATGGATAAGGTGAGGTGCGTGAGTGAACGCTTCCTGGTCACCGGCGGCAACCGATTAGTAGGTGAGGTCCCCGTCGGCGGCGCCAAGAACAGCGTGCTGAAGCTGATGGCGGCCGCGCTGCTTGCCGAAGGCACGACGGTCATCACCAACTGCCCGGACATCCTGGACGTCCCGCTGATGGCGGACGTGCTGCGCGGTCTGGGCTGCGAGGTGAACCTGGACGGCTCGACGGTGGTCATCACCACGCCCGCCGAGCCCAAGTACCACGCCGATTTCCCCGCGGTGACGCAGTTCCGCGCGTCGGTCTGCGTGCTTGGACCGCTGATGGCCCGGTGCAAGCGGGCGGTGGTCGCGCTGCCCGGCGGAGACGCGATCGGCTCCCGGCCGCTGGACATGCACCAGGCGGGCCTGCGGCTGCTCGGCGCGCACAGCGAAATCGAGCACGGCTGCGTCGTCGCCAGGGCGGACGTGCTCACCGGCGCCCGCATCCGACTCGACTTCCCCTCCGTCGGCGCCACCGAGAACATCCTGATGGCGGCGGTGCTGGCCGAAGGCGAGACGATCATCGACAATGCCGCGCGGGAGCCGGACATCGTCGACTTGTGCACCATGCTCAACCAGATGGGCGCGCAGGTGCACGGCGCGGGCACGTCAACGCTGATGATCCGCGGGGTCGCCCGGCTCAGTCCCACCACACACCAGGTGATCGGCGACCGGATCGTCGCCGCTACCTGGGGCATCGCCGCGGCCATGACCACCGGCGACGTCCGGGTGGCCGGGGTGAACCCGAAGCACCTGCAGTTGGTGCTGGACAAACTGCGCGCCGCGGGCGCGCGGGTGGACTTGGAGTCGAACGGATTCCGGGTGGTGCAGGCCGAGCGCCCGCGCGCGGTGAACTTCTCGACGCTGCCGTTCCCCGGGTTCCCCACCGATCTGCAGCCGATGGCGATCGGGCTGGCCGCGATTGCCGACGGCACCTCGATGATCACGGAAAACGTCTTCGAGGCGCGGTTCCGTTTCGTCGAAGAGATGATCCGCCTCGGCGCCGACGCCCGTACCGACGGCCACCACGCCGTGGTCCGCGGCGTCCCGCGGCTGTCCAGTGCTCCGGTGTGGTCATCGGACATCAGGGCAGGCGCGGGTTTGGTCCTTGCGGGCTTGGTCGCCGACGGCACGACGGAAGTCCACGACGTCTATCACATCGACCGCGGCTACCCGAACTTCGTCGAGCAGCTGGGCGCCCTCGGCGCCGACATCCGCCGCGAAGGCGCTCCGGAAGCCCTAAAGGGCCTCTGACCAGCGGATTTGACTCAACGTCCACCGCCACGTAACTTATTCGAGGTCAGAGCGACATGGACGCCGACCCGGTGCGTATGCGGCGGGACACGAGGTTGGACGCGGGCGCCTGGCG